>JAZRTH010000330.1:0-2192 GCA_045651945.1 Thermoguttaceae bacterium | reverse complement strand
AAACCGGATTGTCTCAAACAGCGAACCGGGCTTGTCGGCGTTAGGTCCCCACAACGCGCCGGTTTCGTGGTCGGAGGTAATAATTACCAGCGTTTCCTCCCAGGAGGAATTCTTTTCGACCCAATCGCAAACCGCCGCTATTGCCGCGTTGAACTCTCTCATTTCTACCAGCATTCCCGGCAGATTGTTGTTGTGATTGCACGTATCGACTGCGCCGCCTTCAATCATCAGGTAGAACCCTTTGCGATTCTGATCCAGAACGTTCAGCGCCGCCAACGACGCCTCCGCCAGCGTGGGAACCGTAGGAATAACCTGACGTTCTTTGTTCCGGTCGTCGTAAGTAAAACTGACGTGACTGCGTGCAATCCCCAGCAGCTTTTTCGGCGCCTCGCCGGGGTCTTTCGCAATGCGCTGGAAATCTTCCCGGGTTTCGATAAACTCCCAACCCTCTGGCAAATCGCCACTGCGAATCTGTTCCCACTGTCGTTTCGACGGTCCGAAGACGTTGTATTCCAGAAAATGCTTTTTCCCGTCGGCGGAGAAATAGTAATCGTCAGAGGATTTTCGAGACAGCGCATCCCCCGTTACGGGAGCGCCCTGCCGATCGTATTCCGGATGTCCGCAGCCGATGAGAACCGACAGCGCGCCGGACTTAAGCGACTGTTCAAAGATGCGGCTTCCTTCCCGCCGGGAATCGGCATGCCCAGCAACGCCGCCGGGGGTAGCGTGAGCGACCTGAACAGACGTAACCGCTCCGCAGGCGAATCCCTTTTTCGCCGCCATTTCCGCAAACGTCTCAACCCATTCCTGGTCGTCGTCCAATCCTAACGAGCCGTTATCCGTCTTGACGCCCGCGTTTATCGCCGTTGCAGCGGCGGCAGAGTCCGTCGCGTTTGAAAGCTGCTTTTTGAACGAACTCCACATCTCGTCCGGTTCGTATTCCCCGTCAATACTGTATGTAGAGCAGGAATAGAGTTTCCACGGCTTGGACATGTACGACAGACCAGTCGGCGATCCGGTTTGATAATCCGCCGCCGCGCTGAACGTGGCAAACCCTGCGCCGTCTGCAATAAACAGAATCACGTTGGACTTCTTCGCACTCGGCTGCGCCTGAACAGGCAGAGAAAGCGCCGCAGTAATCGAAACAAAAGCTACTATCAGGGAAATATAACGGTTCATAATAGTTTCAAGGAAATAGGGAAAAATGAAAGGCGGTAACGGTTATAAAAAAATCTTCCGCTAAAACCGCGTTGTGGTTCAATCTCTCGCCACCCATATTTTATTATACTCAAAATCGAATTTTATAAAAGCCCTCTTGAAAACAGCGCCGCAATACGTTCGCAATCTTGGGCTAAACAAGGCGCATGATTCGTTTTAGGAACTTCCAAAAAAGATTTAAAATAACAAATCGTCATAACATTAGTAATATTATCTACTTACATCATACTGTGAAAACTACTTTGAAAAAATCTCAATAATTTCATAACAGTCGGAGCCAGTAATACGTAATATAAAGCTACAACAAAAGCAAATGTGAAGGAACTGCTTTCACAAATGTTTTTTCGCCGGGTTTGTGAACCCCCGGATAAAAAATGCAAAAACCTGATTGTTCCTTCAAACTTTTGTTGTGATTTTTGGTCTGGTAAATGCCCGAAGGAACTACATTAAACTGAAACTGGCTAGTATTACTTAGCTATTATTACCTCCACGTTTCTTCAATCCTTGTTACCAGACCTTTTTTTATTATTTGGAATTTTAACTGTTATGTGCAATCTGAACGGAATTTCCGCTCAGTATTTAACCGAAAGGCAGTAAGAAATCCTTAACAAGCGTTTCTTTACCGCTTTTTTTATTGTCTGTAGATTAATACTCTTTTGAATTGCTTTTTTCTTTCGCCCCCCACTTTACTTTCATCTGCGTTTTGATTAAAATTAGAGTATAAGTCAAAAAGCATTAATTGCTAACAAGAGTTTATTATTAATTGATAGGAGTCATCATGAAGATTACACAGGTTATTGCAGGATTGTGCGTTGCGTTTGCAGCGGCGGTCGCGTGGGCGGCGTACGAGCCGTTCGACAAGCTGACGCCAGAAGCGCAGCAGCAGTTAATCGACGACTGGACGTTCCAGGCAAGCGGCGAGTTTACCGCTCAAAAGGTTGCAGACGAAATCAAATGGGCGAAAGAAGCCGCCG
>JAZRTH010000329.1:0-2993 GCA_045651945.1 Thermoguttaceae bacterium | reverse complement strand
TCCGACTTCGTGCCGCCTTCCAGATTGATGGCGTAGTTCCCTGCAACGTTGCGATAGAAACCGCGTTTTCCCAAGTTGAGCGTTCCGCCTGTCATGGTATACGTACCGGTGTAGGCGTTGTTATCGCGGGTTTTCAGGTCGATGCCGCCGGCGTTGACTGTACCGCCGTTATGCAGGAACGTTCCACTGCTGGCAACCGAAAGCCAAATGTCTTTGAATTCCGTAGTTCCGTTCATTGTAATAGAATCGCCAACGTTGAGAACGCCTCCGTTCATTTCGTATGAAGCGTCAAAATTGGCGTAATGACCAACGCCCAGGTTGCCAAGGTTGACTTCCCCGCCGTTTTGGACTGCTTTAACAACTGTTCCCGCTGTTGCAGCCGCGGCGCCTGTACCAAGCTGGAACATGGTCGTTGCGGTAAATTTGGAATTGTCGTTGATGGTCAGAACGCCAGCGCCTCTGCCCCAGAATTCGTTGGAGTAGTATTCTGAATTCCCGTTGAGCGTGATGTTGGTTGTGCTGTGCAGCCACTGCGTATGGAATTGGGAATTGTTGAGCGTAAACGCCTTGCCGTAGGCGTAGACCGTATCGAAGCAGGAACCGTCGTTGACAACGTTGTTGAGCGTCAGCGAGCCTTTCGTACCGCTGTGACCGATTTCAATGCGCCCGTAGCCGGACAGCGACGTTGCGGTGAAGTCAATGTCGCCGTAATCGCGTTCAGTTGTGCCGTTAGTATTTTTAGAGCCAAAATTAAGTCTGGCTCCTGGAGCGACATAAAATTCTGTTGAGGAAATAGGGGCGCCAAAAAAGAGCGTGCCTTCTAATACGGACGTCCGACCAGTATAGCCTTCGACAGTTGTGGTATCCGTTCGAGTTATTCCAACAGCGCCAGCGCCAGTTTTAATAACGTTCAGTTTACCGCCGTTGGGATTGTCAATTACTCTGGAGTTGTTAATTCGCATATCTCCGACAGAGCCAAGCGCGTAGAGGTATAAATCGTAGTCGCCGTCAGCGTTTTGGTATCCGGAGGTAATTGTGCCGCCGCCCTGAACCCAGTGGTTTCTGTTGTTGAAATACATCATTCCAGAGGTAATGGTCAGGGCTTTGTCGTTTACGTAGTCAGTAGAGCTTGTAATGGAATTGAGCGTGCGATCGTTGTTGTCAGTAATTTTTGTTGATACATTCAGATCCAATCCGTCTGTCGGAGTGGCAACGTATGTGGGCGTAACCGCAGAAATAACGCCGCCTTCGACCTTGGCGAACGAAACGGTTGACCCGTTGACAAAATACGCGCCGGGAATGGCGGATTTGGTTGTGGTTGTATCGGTCGTCGTTACGTTGGAATCGAAGTACACAACGCCTCGCGGGGCGATTTGCCCGACGCTGGGCAGTTCAACCGTTCCGCCGTAATCGGAGAATTTGTAAACCGAATCTGTCTTGCCGAGAGTAACCGTTCCGTCAGCGAATGTAAGTTTGCCGGTTCCCAGAAGTTTAACTTTGCCCAAATCTGCCGTAGTTCCGCCCAAATTGACGACAGCGTCTGTTCCGTTATTAATAATACGATATCCAACGGCGTTCGCGTTGAGCGGCTGGTTGGTTTCGCCTGTCAGGTCGTTTGACCAAACGGAGTCCGTCCAGGTAAAGTCGCCGGTAACGGCAACCGCTTGCGAGTCAGCCGTGTTGACAATCTGCAAAGCGCTGAAGCTGCCTCGATGGCTGTTTTCGGGAGCAAATCCTTTAACATACACGTTTGAGTACGTACTGGAAACTTTCAGATAGTTGACGCCTTCTGTAAGCGCGTCGATGTCGGCATGAACAGGCGTTCCCCAATAGTTTTTCGTTGGGATTGTCGTTGATCCGTTGCCGCCGTATTCCAGAGTATTAACATTGCTCCCGCCGATAGACACAGGGCGAAAAGAAAGATTGCCGTCTGTTGTCGGGTAATAATAAATATCGTATGCAAAATACGGCGCGGTCATTGTTATAGTATTGTTGCCGCCGCCGTCGTCCAGGTATCCGTAGTAAAGAATAGCGTTGTTGTCTGTCGACGGTCGCTCTGTGCTATATCGATACGTGTTGTTGCTGTTCCACGTACCGGTTACTGGCGTTTGGAATCCGTTGCTGCTAAGCATGGAAGTAAACGTTCCTGTCTTGTTATAGGCATTTTGAGTAGCGCCTGACGCGGTGTATTCGTTAATGCCGCTGTAGTCGGAAATCGCGTTGTTCCAGTACGACCAATCGACTGGATACGCGCCCAGCGTCCCGCCGGTTGGCGCGCCGAAATGCGAACCGAAGTTAATGGAAATGGAATCAGCGTCTGCAAAAGCGTTCGCGCAAAGCCCGGTCAACAGAGCTGCCGTTCCTAAAATCGCAGCAAATAAGTATCGTTTAGTGGAACTGATCATTTGTTACTCCTCGAATTGTCAGAGCGTTAATCACGTTTCAAAAAAATGTAAATGGATTTATGTATAAAAGTATACATTACACCTTTATACTATACTTTGTTATTTAATATTGTAATCAAAAAATGGCAGATGTCAAGAAATTTTAAAAAATTTTTGGGAAATTTTTGGGGGGATTGTGGGTGAATTTGTTGGTATGTGAAAACTGGCAAGATGAAGAATATAGAGAAGACTATTGCTGTGTCTCAGTTCGTGCGAAGTGCAGAGCGACCAACGGGAGCGGGTGTAATACGTTTCGCGCGGGAGCGCGGATCGGCTCCCCCGCCTACGGGGGCGGACTTACGTCCGCGATCCAGAAAGGGTTTCGGCTTCGTCGCAGGTTGTCAGCGGGGCTTGTTTCCTTCGGCGGGCGAAGACGCCCGCGATCCAGCGGGTCGGAGGGGCTGTTCTGCGATAGAGGTTTTCGGCTGCGTCAATTTGTTTTGCACACTTCTCGGCGTTTCGGTTCGCCTGTCGGCGAATGCGTAATTTCGTTCGCTTACGCTCACTTCATTACCCCCTTCCAATCAATCGACTAACCTCGGGCACAAA
>JAZRTH010000328.1:0-2142 GCA_045651945.1 Thermoguttaceae bacterium | reverse complement strand
GCCTTCGTATGGCCCAGCAACTCGCTGCGGTCCCTGGCAACCTGCCAGAAGTCCCAAAGAAAGGCAAAGAACAACAAATGCGCGAATCTTCATCGTGATTCTCCCAAAATTGAATCTGTTTTTTCGGCTTTTCAAAATTCCTGTTGCGAAATTACGCCGATTTCGTTATAATGCGTTTGATACACAGTGCGTTCAGGCTCGATTCCTGACGACTTACGTCGAAATAGTCGTTGCAGCGTCAAGCGCTATTAACTATTCCAATCGTACTCAATTCATTTCATCGGTTATATCACTCCAAAAGATTGAATAATTTCGATAAGTTTCCAGAAAATGGCAAAGAAATTTAGACTACAGATGGTAATTCTGTTAAGTTGCGTAATATCGGCAGCTGTATTGACGACAGTAAAGGTAAATAATACCGAAATAATTGTCGATAAATGCGTCTACGGTCAGGAGGCGGCAGCGGAATCAAATCCGACCAGTCAGGCGACTCTTAATCCGGCGGCGATGTTTCGCAGCGCTCGTTTGGCGTATAACGGTCAGATGGTCGTTGCCGCGTCGATGAGAGAAGAAACTCTGATTCATGGTCGTCATTTTATTGGCGTTGGGGAGTACATGGAAAAAATCGACAACGCCAAACGATATCTTCGCATGGAAATGAACTATTCCTGCGACAACGTTCGGTACGGCGTTCAATTTATCGCTGACGGGGCGAAGGACCTGTTTTGGATTTCCAAAAACGTGGGGTCAGGTAAAGAACTGTATCACGTCAACGGTTTTAAGCTTAATGCTCAGACCGCCAACCCGGAACTGGTGGCGTCTATAGACGGAATTCCTATTACGCCAGTGTCCCTGGCTGGCATTCCGTTTATTCTGTTTCAGATTGAAAAAAACTATGCGTTTTCCTCCTGTTCTGTAAATCAGGACAACCAAACCAAAATTCCCTATTACGTTGTTGTTGGAACGTGGAAGCCGGAACGCTTCCCGATACCGGATTTGGTTTCTGACAACATTATTAAATGGGATTCCGTTCCGCCGGAAATCCCGGATACGGTCAAAGTTTACTTTGGCTTAAACGATCTGTTTCCATACCGTATTTATTATTATAGAAACGTCAAGGGGACTCAGACGCTCATTTCCAAATTGAACTTTTACGACGTCTCGTTTGACGTCCGGCTCAATACGAAGCAGTTCGGCTTTTCTCCGTCAGACAGCATCATGTCGGTTGATATTACCGACCGCTATTTAAAAAAGGAACCGAACGCTGCCAGCAATTAGCGTCCGAAACGCTGTTCCCAACTCCCTACTCCCTATTTCCCATTCCCTATGATTTTATGTATTCAACGAGTCCTGTCGGCAAGCGTCGCGGTTGACGGCAAGGTCTGCGGTCAGATCGGCAAAGGCTTGCTAGTCCTGGCGGGCGTTGCCGCGGCGGATACGCCGGACGACGTCAAGACGATGGCTCAGAAGACCGTCAATTTACGCATGTTTGAAGACGCCGAGGGCAAAACGAACCTCTCGTTGGACGACGTCGGCGGCGAGATTTTATGCGTCAGCCAGTTTACGCTCATGGCGGACTGTCGAAAAGGGCGTCGACCCAGCTTTATCAACGCCGCTGACCCGGACAAAGGCAAAGAATTCTATCTGCTCTTCGTCGATCAGCTGTGCCAGCTGGGAGTTCATGTAGAGACGGGCATATTCCAGGCGGACATGAAAGTCTCGCTTGTCAACGACGGTCCGTTTACGATTATTCTGGATTCCGAACGGTTCAAGGAGCCGAGAAGGAGTTAGGCGTTGCGAGTTCAGACGGCGAGTCTTCTTCTGACGACGATTCTGCTCTGCGCGGTAAGCTGTTCGGTTACCTCGTGGATAGCGCCGCCGCGTGACAAGGACTCCAAGCCGTACTCGTCCAAAAGCGTTACCCGGGGTCAGCTGGAAATCACCGGCGAGGCGCCTATGAACGACTTCCTCCCCCTTATGGACGAGCTTCAGGCGACCATGGGCGACATGCAGGACATCCTGGGGTTGTCGGAGCTGTCCGCTCCAACTCGAATCCACATATACACTTCCAACTACGAGCTGGAAAAGGCGATTCGTCAGCGGTCGCGCCTGGCGCCGTATCGTCGGGCGTATTTCTTTGAC
>JAZRTH010000327.1:0-1853 GCA_045651945.1 Thermoguttaceae bacterium | reverse complement strand
GCGAAGAATTCAGAATGAGCTATCATCTCCTGCATATCGTAATCAATGTCATGCAACACGAATCTCTCCGAACGAGGTTCGATCCCATCTGACGCCTCGCTTTCAATATTTCTCAGTGCATCAGGAACGCCAGTGCACCTTCTTCCAGCAGGAACATCGCCAGCTGAAGGTTCGTCTTTTTTAAATGGAGGTTCAGGCCAGTCCTTTTCCCACCATTCGACGCGTTGTTCCCAAATTTCCTTCAGGTATTTCAGACGAGCAATCTTTTGCTTCTTGCGGTTTTCCTTTTTTTCAGAGGTTTTATTGTGTTGAATGTCCCAAAATTCCACCAACATCTCAGGCAGCGACCGCGGCGGACAAATGTTGTACTGAACGTACTGATCCAGATTCTCAAGAACAATGAGCGACGTCTCCGGCGTTACAAGCGAGTAACGCTTTCCCAGCTTTCGGATCTTTTTCGCATTCCGTTGGGGGGCGCCCATCAATTCGTCCAGCTTTGCCTGAGCGTACAGGGCGCGAATGGGGAACTCGCGATTCATTGTGCTGTCCGTCCACGATCGGCGAGAGCCTTTTGACTCAAACTTTTTGGTGCGAAGCGACGGGAATACGTCGCCCTCGTCCTCTTCATCAGATTCTTTAAAACATTCTTCGGGAAGGTGGATGTTGAAACTCACCTCGCTGGTTGAATCCACATTAACGTTGATTCTTGCGTTTTCATCCTCCACTTTACAGAGACAGATTGCAAACGGCTGATCGTCTTCGTAAATGGTCTTCGGGAAAACGTCTGCACGATTTCCTGAAACGCTGTACTGTTTCCATGGCTGAGACTGGAACTGCATAAACTGTTCGATCGCTTGCTGGAGTTCCATGTCGTTGAGGTTGAAATAATGTCCTTTTAACATTGTCGCCCATCGGCGAAGCGCCGGCGCGTTGCATTTTACTCCCGCAGAGAACGTATACAAATTCCCAAAGTGAATAATCTCAGGAGCCGGGTCAGCAGGATTGACCATGCCGTCTGTAAAAAGCAGCGACAGACTGCGGCTTCCCAGCCCGCAAAACGGCGAATAAACATATCGGTCGCTTTTTTGAAACTCCGTTACGTTTTCCAGACGGCTGGAACCGTCATACGGCAGGTTCTCAAGCGTTTCGACGACTTTATCCGCCATGGCTTTTCTGTCGTTGAACGTTATGTCAAAAGTCCAGGAATCCCAATTGTACTCGTCAGATTGAGAAGTTTCATTGGCGTTGTCTGAATCCTGTAACGACTCGTCAGCGTCTTGTTTCTTTTTTCGCATTTCCATAACAAAACCGGAATCATACAGATAAATAGCGTGAAAGGTTTTGCCGTCGTTGTTTCTGCTTTTGAACTGAACCTCCGGCTTCGGCGATGGAACCTGTTTATCTGATGGATCAAGAAGATAAAACGTTTTGACTTCTTCCTCGTCAATCGCGTTGCGAATCGGAACAATTTGAATTCCTCTGATTTTTGACTGTCGAATCCATCCTCTCAAGAATTCCAGCTGACGATTACTGCCGTTTGACGCCGGTCGGGCGGAAGCGGAAGCGTCCCAAAAAATCGTGGCAAAATCAGACTCGGCGACTTTGTTTTCGTTTTGCTCTTTGCTTTGCCAAGGCCAGGTTTTCTGATCCAGCGCCTCTTTGGGAATAACATAAATACAGTACGTTCCGTCTTCGCAGCGTTCATACTGAACAGGTTCCAAATCAATACATGGAATATGGACTTCAAGATCCGATTCCGGCTGAAAGTTTTCCCATGTATAAGACATATTCCAGCCATTGGACGTTTTATCAAAATGCAAATCAGTAAAGCGCCAATAATTGGAATGAACAAC
>JAZRTH010000326.1:0-2037 GCA_045651945.1 Thermoguttaceae bacterium | reverse complement strand
CAACATAACGTCAACAAGGGCGTCGGCGCGAAGCTCATGCCGGAGTTTGCCTTTGACGCCAAGACCCCGCCGATGTGCTTTATTCACGGCGACGCGGACGGCTGGTCTTCGATGAACTCCATTGCTGTGTACAGCAAACTCAAGAGCATGGGAATCCCGGCTGAAGTCCACGTCTACGCCAAAGTCGGACACGCGTTCGGCGGGCTGGCGACCGGAAATCATATCGGCGACTGGTTTAATCGGGCGTACGAGTGGATGAGAGTGATGGGGTATGTGAATTAGCAATTAGCAATTAGCAATTAGCAATTACGCAAAGCGGCGGCGAGGCGCCGCTCCCAGTCCGCGCTGCCGCGCGCCTGCCAAAAGACGCTCCCGTTGGGCGCTTGCGTTAACTTTATCACAAAACTATTCCCTACTCCCTATTCCCTACTCCCTAAACGAAAGGAACTTCAAAATGAAACGACTATTATTACTATTGGTTATTTTAGGTTTATCAGCAACCGCGATGGCGCAGGAACAGTTTTCCATCTGGGACGGACCGGCGCCGGGCGAAAAGGACGTCAGCGCCAATCCGACGCTGCTATTGTATCAGCCGGAAAACAAGACGACGGACGCATGTCTGGTCGTCTTTCCCGGCGGCGGGTACAACCATCTGGCGAAAGACCACGAGGGCGACAAAATCGCAAAGTATTTCAACAGCAAAGGTATGACGGTTGCTGTGCTGTGGTATCGCATTCCACGTCGTGAAGGCATGGAAAAGCACCGCGTTGCGTGGCAAGACGCTCAGCGCGCTGTCCGGTTCGTACGCTCTCATGCTGACGATTGGAAGATAAACCCGGAAAAGATCGGCGTGTTGGGATTCTCCGCCGGCGGGCATTTGACGCTCATGGTTTCGACGTCGTCGCAGACGCCGGCATACGAGCCGATTGACGACCTCGACAAGACGCCCTGTTACGTCAACTTCGCCGTTCCGGTTTATCCTGCTTACGTTTTGGAAAGGACCGACAAAGGGTATTCCCTCGAATCCAGGATTGTCGACGAGTTTGCCTTTGACGCCAAAACGCCTCCGATGTGCTTTATTCACGGCGACGACGACGTTTGTCCGTCGATGGCGTCCGCTGTCGTGTACGCCAAACTCAACAGCATGGGCATCCCAACGGGACTGCACATCTTTGCCAAAACCGGGCACGGCTTCGGCGCGAACCCGAAAGACAACCACGTCGGCGACTGGCTCAATAGAGTTTATGAATGGATGAAAGTGATGGGGCTTGCGAATTAAGTTGCGAGTTGCGAGTAGCGAGTTGCGAGAATCAATTCTCTACTGCCTACTGCCTATTGCCTACTGCCTTTTTAACACCTAACAGAAAGGATCTATCAATGAAACGACTTTTACTTTGTGTTGCCGCTATGATTTTGACGGCGGCTTCTGTCTGCTCGGCTCAGCAGACGTTTTCCATTTGGCCGGACGCTGCTCCGGGCGAAAAGGACGCCAGCACAAACCCGACTCTGCTGCTGTATCAGCCGGAAAACAAGACGACTGACGCTTGTCTGGTCGTGTTCCCCGGCGGCGGGTATTACGGATTGGCGAAAGACCACGAAGGAACGAAAATCGCCAAGTATTTTACCGACAAAGGCTTGACGGTTGTCGTGGTGTGGTATCGCGTTCCGCGCCGTCCGGGAGTTGAAAAGCACCGCGCCGCCTGGCAGGACGCTCAACGCGCCATTCGATTCGTTCGCTCTCATGCGGAAGAATGGAAGATTAACCCGGAAAAGATCGGCGTGATGGGATTCTCCGCCGGCGGGCATTTGACGCTCATGACGTCCACAACGTCACAGACGCCCGCTTACGAGCCGATTGACGACCTCGACAAGACGCCGTGTAACGTCAACTTTGCCGTTCCGGTTTATCCGGCTTACGTCTTGGACGACGGCGCAGACGGCACAAACGCCAACAAAGGCGTTGGCGCCAAGATTGTCAACGATTACGCTTTTGACGCCAAGACCCCGCCGATGTGCTTTATTCACGGCGACGACGAC
>JAZRTH010000325.1:0-3437 GCA_045651945.1 Thermoguttaceae bacterium | reverse complement strand
GCGTCCGATTCCTCTTCATCCTGCTGCTGATCAAAAAGATCCTGAAATTGATCGCGATCATCTTGTTTCGCAGTTTTCTCGTCTTCTTCTGAATTGTTTGAAGACTCGAATGGCATGTCTAAACTGGGCGTCCACAGGAAGAAACGATGGCAGTTTGGACATAACACGTCTGTCTGACGGTTAGGAACGTCAACCAATGAATCGCAATGTGGACAATGAGATTGCATAGCAATATACAAACGTAGGCAGGCAGGTTGTATTGAGAGGCTTTTGAGTTAACGCCGACAATTACCTCTCAAATTATTGGTATACTAATATTTATATATAATTTTCGATATTTTAACGTCAAGACTTCAATTTTTCAATAGCAATAATTATTTGTTTATCAAAATTTTTTCAAAATTATTGCTGATTTGCTTATAAACTCATTTTAGACGGAATAATTTAACAATGGATTTGAGCAAAATTCCCGGGGTTCCGTCCTTGGATTCGTTTCGGAGGGTTTGGTAGGGGGCGTTGAGGATTTTGTTTATCAGACGTTGAACCGTCTGTTCAATTGCCTGTTGGTCTTCTTCTGTTAAATTGGGGCGTTTGTTGAACAGGCGTTTCAGCTCCGCGGCGGTGATGGATTCCCAGTCGTTCCGGAGGCGGGACAGAATCGGGGCGGACTGTCGATGAGCCAAGTCCTGGAAAAACTCGTCGGTTTCCTGCTTGATAATCGCGTACGCTTTGGGCAGCTGACGTTCCCGCGCCGCTCGGTTTTGCTGACACGTCTGTTCGAGGTCGTCTATGGTGAACAGGTAAACGTCCGGGAATTTTTCGATTGCGGGATCGATGTTCCGTGGAACGCCGAGGTCGAGGATAAACAGCGGACCGCGGCGGCGACGTTGGGAATACAGCGTTTGAAACGTCTGAGCAGTGAGAATCGGTTCTGTCGCTCCGACGGCGGCGATAATCAGGTCGGCGGCGAGGATTTGCGATTCCAACTGCGACCATTCCACGGCGGTTCCGCCCTTCTTCTGTGCCAGTTCCTGAGCCTTCTCGAACGTTCGGTTGACAACCTGAATTCGATTCGCGCCGTCCTCGATGAGGTATTCCAGCGTCTCTTCCGCCATCTGCCCTGCTCCGATGACCAGCGTCGTTTTGTTGGCGAAGTCCTCAAAGATGTTTTTGGCGAAGTCTTTAACGGCTATGGACGCAATGCTGGTTCGATGCCGCTGAATTTCCGTCTCCGTATCAATTCGCTTTGCCGCTTTTATCGCAGACTGAAACGCCAGATTGAGAGGCAGGCCAAGCGTCTGGGCGTCCGCCGCGACGTCGTGAGCGGCTCTGACCTGGGAGATAATCTGGACGTCGCCCAACGCCATGGAATCCAGCGACGACGCAACCTGGAACAGATGTTCTACGGCTTCGTAATCGGAGTACTGAAAGCAATTCTTGAACAGCGTTTCCCGGTCTACGGCCCGATAGCCGGCAAAAAACTCCATCTGACGCTGCAGGACGTCTTTGTTTGCCGTAACCTGTTTTTCACGTTCAGCTTCCGTTGATTCAATCCCGAATTCTAAGGCGCTTTCGTCCTCGACCCAGCTGTAGACTTCAACGCGGTTACAGGTTGACAAGGCGCAGACGTCTGCTTCTGGGAACTGAGCTGTGAACGATTTTAAAAACGCCGGCGTCTCTTCCGGACTGAGAGCTAAACGCTGACGCAGTTCCACTCCCGCCTGACGGTGCGAACATCCAAACAAATAGAACGTCATCGATTCGCCTCCTGTGCAGCTTGCGGGACAGACGCGGCGCTGGCGTCAGACGTTTTTATTTGGGTTTCCTCGGCGGGCTGGGAGCTCCAATGACCAGTCGATGAAAAATACGCGGCGCTGAGCGTAATTGTCAGCAGAATAAACAGGAAGATCGTTCGTCTGGCTGTGGCTTTCGCCTCGGTAAACGCCCCGAAAACGACAGAGCGGATAATCGTCCATAGGATCCAGATGAATATAATCAGCGAGCCGATGATGGTTGGGCTGAAAGCGTAATCCGCCGGGCTGATGTTTCCCGGTCGGGCGTTGAGCAGTACGAACCCGGAAATGATTCCTGGCGCCAGAGCCGCCAGTGACCAAATCAGCGAAGCGCGGTTGATTCTAGCCAGGCGTTCCAGCGGGGGCAGTTTCCACGTCCCGCGACTTAGGCGCAGCTTGAGCCGTCTGTCCTGCCAAAGATACAGAATTCCAACGATTAGCCCGATGGTCAGCGAGACGAAAAACGTCAGCTGGGACAACCCATGAACGAGTCCCCACCATCGCATGACCGGCTGACGCGGGAACAGGCTTACCGGCGCCCAAAACGCGGCGATAATCAAGCACAGCGACGCGGTCATAGTCAAAATCGGGAAGATGGTTCCCGCGCTGCGTCGAAGCGAGGCGAGAAAAATCAGCGACAGAAGCCACGACGCGCTTAGAAAAACGCCTTGCAGGCTCGACAACGCCGTTAAATTAGAGGATAAATCCGTTTTGCCAATTAAATACAGCGTCTGAACGATCAGTCCGACAAGCGTCAGGAAAACGGTTGCCAAAAACGGCAGACTGACGCTGTCCGCGGAAGCTGTCTGATCAGACGACTCGTCCAGCAAATCGGAACTGACGCGACGGCGCATGATCTCGATTATCAAGGCGGAAAGGAAACAGCAGGCAATGCAGACGATCTGCAAATTGTTCATTTGAGTTCCTCTAATTCGTCTTTGGCGGGCATGCGGCTGAAGATTTGAGCCAGAATGATTCCGGTAAACATGCAGCCGAAGGTATACATGGCGCAGACGATCGCCGCCTGCGGAAAATCTTTGAAATACGTCGTTGCCAGCATGGTTCCCAGCCCGGCGTTTTGCATTCCGATTTCCAGCGTTAAGGCGCGGCGCATTTTATTGGACGCCCCGATCGCCAATCCGCCAAACCAGCCGCAAATATACCCCAGAATATTTACCAGAAGCAGCGCGCCGAGGATAAACGCCGGCGTCTTCTCAATGAGTTCTGCTTTGGCGGCTACGACCGATGCGATAATCAGGATAATAGCAATATTGGCGATAATCTCGCCGACCATTTCCGCGCCTTGGCGCCACCAAATGAAAATTCGTGACAGTGTGAATCCGATTATGACCGGGCAGACAACTGTCAAAAGCAGATTGGCGGACATGGCGGAGACGTCCATTTTGACCGTTGTAGATAAAAACCAGTATAGCAACAGCGGAACCAGCAGCGGCGACAGCAGCGTAGAGCAGGTCGTCAGCCCGACGGAATAGCTCACGTTGCCTTTGGAAATCATCGTCAGCATGTTGGACGCCATCGCGCCTGGAACGCACCCGACCAGAATAAACCCGACGAACCAGCCGCCTTCCAGATGGAACGCTTTGGCAATCAGCCACCCCGCCAGCGGCATGGACAGAAACTGAA
>JAZRTH010000324.1:0-6606 GCA_045651945.1 Thermoguttaceae bacterium | reverse complement strand
TGCAGGTCGTGAACGTTGGTCGGGTCAAGCGGTTTGACGTCGTCATCATCAGAGAGCTTGTATCCCAGATCAAGCGTTGGAAAGAGCGTCTTCTTCCCGTCGGACACGGCGAAGAAAAAGCCCGCCATCTGGTTTCCGCCTTCGTCGTCTGTGGCGGAGATTTTGGCGCTGTCGCCGTTTTTGAGCGTCAGCGGTCCAGCCCAGCCGACGTCGTAATTGGCGTTAGAGCAAATCAGCTTGCCGTTGACGTACAGGTCGCCGTGATTGTCTGCCAAAAACTTGACCTGATATTCAGCCGGCTCGTCGGAAAGCCCCTTGAGCGTTCCCACCGCCTGAATTTTCCGGACGAATTCTTTTGACCACGCCCAGTACCCGGTAAATCCGCCAGGATAGACTCGCGGGGGAGCTTCGGGTTCCTTATACGCATTGTCGTCAGCTGTAACGGCGCCAACGCGTTCCTGTGACGTCTGGAGAATGTCGTTGACCAGTTTGTCGAGAACCGGGTCGTTTGCCCCGGCGCGATCCGAAACGACGGGCTTCTTCCCGTAAATGTAAACCGTCCCGCCGGCAAGCTGGAATTCCCTCAGTTTGGTTAAAACGCCCCAATGCAGAGCTTGCATGGACGGGACCACGACCGCGGCAAAATTCATGTTGGAAACGGACAGTTTCGCCGGCTCGCCGTCTTTCGAAGGAACAATCGCTGCGCGAAGAATCGACTGCTCGTCAATAAAGGCGACGTCGCGGTTGGTCGAGTAGATTCGTTTTGCCAAATCGAACGCCGTTGACGTCGCTTCGCTTTGGTTGCCTGTCAGCCCGGCAGCGTACGGCGCGACGGGATAGATAATCGCAATTTCCGCCTGCCACGTCCCCTGGCTGAGCAGGTACGACAGACGTTCGTAGTATTTCAGAAAGACGTTCATGTGCGTCCAGTACGGCATACGGAAATGGTAGCACGGCGGAGCGTATTCCCAGTAACCGCCTCGGGTGGAATAATACAGCCCATGCAGATTGAGCAGCGTCGTCCCGAAAACGAAGTTCTCGTTGGTCGCGTACATCAACCCGTCTGGATTGGCGCCCCAGCCGAGAGAATGATAGCCTTCCAGCCAAACCCGAGGTCGCTGATACAAAGCGCAAATGGACGCGGAAACCTTGTCTTTGATAAAGTCGGCGCTGCCGCCGGGCGTGTCGTGCCCGGGCGCCGTATACCATCGAATGACGCGGAAATAATCGTGATACTGCGTCGGATCGTATCCTCGCCCGTTGTTGTCACAGCCGTAAGTCAACCCGCGTGTGTAATGCCACATAAAAATGGGCTTGAAATACCGCTCTTCGCTCAGATAAACCTGAACTTCCATCGCGTCCATTTTGGCTTTGGGCGTTACGTCTCCAATGTTCGTAAACAGACCGGCGGCGATGGAAAAGAAGTCGTATCCCATCACCTCTTCAAACCGCTGAGCGTAATCGTCCGTCCACTGCCAGCCATGATACCCAATCGACAACAGGTCGTTAAAGAAATAGTTCAGTCCCGCTGAAGAACCGCCGTTGTGATCTTCAAACGGCTGAAAGAACTTGTCGATGACCCGCTGACCAGACCGCGGATGCAGCGGATTGAGCGTTCCCGGTCGGACTTCGTACGTAAACTCCCAGACGGCATACTGGGAAGAGTTGCGAGTTGCGAGTTGCGAGTTGCGAGAAGCGGGAATCTGATACTCGTCCTTCGATTCCAGTTTGAAACCCTTCCCGGTAATGCGCCCGTTTTCCATCGGATAGGCGGCAAAGGCGATATGGTTTGCCGACGGCGTCAGCGTAAACGTTTCTCCGGGTTTAACCGTCTTGACCTGTTTCCCTCTCAGCGGTCGAGCGTTCACCTCCGGATCGTTATAGATAATCTTATTGAACAGGTTCGGAAGACCGGGGCAGTCGAGCGTGTACGTACTCAAGCCGATGCCCATGTTGTACTTTGCCGCGACCTTGGAGGCGTACGAATAGAAGTCCCACCATTCCGGAGTAAAGATGGGCGGATCGTTGTTGTACGACCCTCTGCCCCGGTCGTTGCGAATGTAATTGACCTGAACTCCCGCCACGCCTTTTTTATGAAGCTGATCCAGCTGCCATTCCAGACGCGCTCTATCGAGCCGGTCACCCGACCACCACCAGAACGGGACTTCGCCGTACCCGGCAGGCGGGGTTTGAAAATTCTCCCGCAGGTTTTGCGGCGCCTGTTCGGGATACGCAATCGCGGTTGCCGGCGCCGGCGGCAGTTTGGACGGGTCGGACAGGTCAAGCGGGGATTCAAACGCGAACCCCGTCGCCAAGGACGTCAATACAACCGTCTGACATAATAAAATCGACAGGAAGCCTGATTTAGTCGCAGTCATAATCGCTCGTTGAATATTTAAGGAAGGAAAACACAGATAAACGCTCAAATCCGGGCTGGATTCTGTCCGGAAGAAGCGTTTACTAACTTTCTACTAACTAAAATTATACCCTGTTTAAATTTAAAAGCAAGAGTTCGAGAAAAATCATTTTGAAAGAGAGGGAACCTTCGTTCAGCCCGGATCGCGGCAGTCCCCTGCCGCCGAAGATTTTTAAAAACACGAAAAACACGAAATAAGCGAAATTTACGAAAAGGATAATTAAAAATCTTTCGTTTGTTTCGTTTCGCTCGTGTATTTCGTGTTAAAAAAAGAAGCGGGAGTCTCCTCCCGCTTTCCAATAATTTTTAACGTTTAATTACGAATTACTTTTTCTTCCGCCAGAACAGCAATCCAGCCGCGCCCAGCGCTAACAGCGCCCACGTTGACGGTTCAGGAACGCCAGAACCGGGTTCAGGAGCCGCTTTAATACCAACCAGATACAAGCCGTCAGCGCCGCCTGTCAATTTGAACAGGCTCGAATAATCCGGCGTTGTTGCCAGCCAGGAAGAATAATCATCTCCGTCAGTAAATCCACCGTTAGAAACCAGCAGGTATTTATTATCCTTCGTCGCCCAGAGGTTCTCGTCGTTATTGGCAAAGTCCAGCAGAATCACGCCATTGTCAGCCGTAAAAATACCGCCGTTTTCCATAACAAACAGGTCGTGATTTACGTCTGCTCCGTCGGCATAAGCGCCGAACTCAAACAACGCAACGCCGTTTGAATCTGCGGTATCGCTTTTAAAGGTGATATTGCCTGTAATGTCAGCCGTCCCAACGGAATTGCCGGGCGAGAATATCGAGCCATTAAAAACTTCAATGCTGCCTTCAAAGTACCCTTTAAAATCCAACTCGCCGGAAGAAACCGTTAAGCTGCGAGCAGTAACTTTATTATCAGCGTCTGCGTAAATCTTCAAAGCAGCGCCATCTAATGCGTTAACTGTGATATTCTGAGCAGTAATTGACCCGATAAACGTTGACTCCGTGTTGTTATTGAGAGTTAAATCGCCGTTAACCGTCAGCGTTGAGGGATTGTCTTCACTTCCGCCGGAAAGATTGTAAAGCGTACTGCTTGAACCAATATTGAGCGTACCTGCTGAAAGATTAACAGCGCCGCTGTTAGATGAAAGCGCCAAACCTTCAACGCTGGCGGTTCCCCCGTTAAGAGTCAACGTTCCCGTTAAATTCTCGCCGTCGCCGAGTGTAAGCGTACCAGACGACGTATAAGCCCCACCGTTATTAATCGTCATATTCGCGTTAACCGTTCGATTTGCGCTGTCTGTTATTGAATGATTGATAATAACGTCAGTTTGAGAATCTGGAACCGCTCTGTATGACCAGTTTGTATCTGTATCCCAAGTTCCATCGCTTTGAGTTACGGAACCGCCAGCCGCTCTGGCAAGTTGAACGCCCAATCCAGTCCCAGCTTTCTGGTTGTTAAATATTGACGTAACCTCAGCCTGTGTTAATGCGCGATTCCAGAATGCAACTTCATCCATATAACCGCGAAAATAATAGTCATAATTGGAATAGTCTGTGGCAAGATACCATTTATAACTGCTCAAAAACGAGTCCAGATTGGAAATATCCATCGTTTTAAGCAATTGTAAATTGCCATCGACCGCTCCGTAATAAAGGTCAGCCGTACCGGCTTGTATATCAGCTGAAACCGCGACAAATTGCCATTTATTAGCTACGGTTTTTTTAGCTACGTATTCACAACGATGCGCTTGAACTCCATCGCCAAAATTAAAATCAGGTCCAGTCAGATATTGAGCGTCTATCGTTACGCCAGGATTTAACCCCTTATACCAGTCCTCATTTGAAATCAGAACGCGAGCGTTTGTTGTACTTTCCGTTGGATAATACCAACACATGATTGTCATTTTACCGTCTTTTCCTGCGGCAATTCCAAAGTCAGTGTTATTGGAATTTTCCAGACGTACATAAGCGCTGTTGCTAAAATAAATAGACTCGCCAATGAAACCGCCGCCAATGGAACTGCTGTCAAACGTTCCTTTAGAATTGTATCCATTAGAAGTATTCATAGCGTCGGCTGTGTTGTTTTCAAACCAATAGCCATGAATAAAACCGTCTGAAATAACGGTATCGGCATAAGAGCAGACGCTGAAAACAACGCCAAGTAAGAACGCGCTTATCAGCCCCAACAACGATTTACGCGTCATATTGCAACGGGAAGAAAGGAAGGATCGGATTATGGAATTAGCCATGTTTTTACTCCTTCGATGGGTAAAACTGGTTGACGGTTATGTAAACGACTTTTGCTCCAGTACGCCCGGGCGCAAAATGGATTATCGCTTTTTATACTATATTATATTATACACTCAATTTTGAAATCGAAATGGAGGAAGTGGGAAAATTTTTGAAAAAAGAGAGAAAGATTGAGAAGATAGAAAAGATAGGCAAACTTTGTGTCGTGTATGGCGGACTTACGTCCGCGATCCAGAATGGTTTTCGACTGCGTCGGAGGGATTGGGCGGGGCTTTGTTCCATTGGCAGGCGAGGACGCCTGCGGTCGACGCGGACGTCGACCCTCCGAAACGCAAGCGTCCCCCTTTCATTTCTTTGTGTTCTTTGTGTTCTTTGTGGTTAAAAATTACTTTGCGAACTTCGCGAACTTTGCGTGAGACTTCTTTTGCGGCGCCTCGCCGCCACAGTAGATTAACGGAATCCTGCCCAGCGGCTCGACGACGCCGTGGTCGTACCAGTCGAGCGGGTCGCGGCAAGGTTCTGTTGAATCTACAAACTTAAAGTCGAAATGGAACGAGTCCGACGTCAGTCCCAGAGCGCTGCGCGGTACTGTGAACGTTGTTACGTCCCCGTCGATTTTCATTTCGCCCAGGGCGTTGACGGCTTTGCCGTTGACAAGAATCCGCATGAAATCTCCCTCGTCTTCTTTGCCGACAACGGGCTTTTGCGTCTTGACGATAAACGTTACGTTCTGCTGATCGTGCATGACGTCAATCCATTCCGGCGCGTTGCGCTGCGTGCGGTTTACGTATCCGGAATGGTCGCGCGGCATGGCGGAATCGGCAAAGCAGCGGTACCGTTTGCGCTGATTGGGCGGATTGGGCGTCAGGTCGTCTGTTATGCCCTTGAATTTCCGGACGTTTTCGCGCAGCAGAAGAAAGTAATTATCGCCATACCCTCCGCGCATCATCTCGATGTCGCGGGAATACTCGTAGTTAGCGCAATCCACAAACTTGAGAGGACGTTCCGGCGTTCCTTTCCAGCGGCCGGCAATCCATTCATTCCAGCCTGTTACCAGGACGATGTCGGGTTTAGCTTCGATCGCCCGATCCCACTGTTCCTGAAAGTTATAGCCCTTCTTCCATGCGTCTGGCGTCGGGTCGTTCGATCCGTTGTGAAACGCCCGCCCGCGATTGCCGGTTTCTCCGTACAGCGCGCTGTCGCCGAATCGAAGTTGCGGATGCTGCGCGACGGAGACGTTCATCACCGTTTGGGCGACGTCCTCGCCTTCGTAAACCCTCTGCGGACGCTGAAAGTCCATCCACGGCCAGCCCCCTTTTTTAACGGGTTCGCGGGGAAACTGCGGCTTTACGATTGTGAAGAAGTTCCGGACTTCTTCGGAGCATTGTTCTTTCTTGGCGATGATAACCGGTTTGCCGTCCAGTTCATACCAGACTTCTTTTGCAAATCCGGGTTTGTAGATCGCTTCGTAGATTTCGCCAGCGCGTTTCCCGGAATGCATGTTTGTGTAGAATAAAACTTTCGGGACTTTCCAGCCGGCGTCGCAGTATTCTTTCAGAACGCTCATAACCAGTTTGGCGTTTTTCTCGTAGATGTATGAGTTGGTCGTGTCGAAGAACAGGAAGTCGATATCGCACTGCATGAGCAGCTTTATGTGACGCCGGACGACCCATTCGTCGTCGGAGCAGTAGTAGCCGTAGAGCGGTTCTCCCCAGTGGTGATACGTTCCTTCGGCGCCCCACAGCGGGCTGTCTGGTTTGTATCCCGCGTCAGGATCCGCCGCCAGAATTTTAGAGATGTCGTAAGGCCCCTTGCGTCCATGCTCGCCAAGCCAGAGAAAATAAAAAATGCCAACCTGACGCTCCTTGTCAGACGCCGCAGCGCTTTCCGCCGTCGCGAACGCCGGCAGTCCCAACGTCAGGAATATAAGCGTCAGTAAGAACCATTTCGTTTTTAGTTG
>JAZRTH010000323.1:0-8976 GCA_045651945.1 Thermoguttaceae bacterium | reverse complement strand
TCCACATCGTATCGTAAACGATCATGACTTTCGCCTTCGTCTTTCGAGCCGCCCAGGCTGTGTACGCCTCTAAAATAGCGGGAATGTTCTTTCTCCAGACAACGCCGTGAGCAGGAGCGATCATGTCGATATCCAGCGCCGCGGCAGACGGGAGCAGTTTTGCAACCTGAGCGCTGTACGGCATAACGATGTTGGCGTAATACGTTCGGGCTTCTTCCAAAATCAACTCGAGCGGCAGTTCGTCGTCAAAGCGTTCGCTGGTCGCCAGATGCTGACCAAAGGCGTCCATCGAGAAGAGCAGTTTCTCTTCCGGACAGTAGGTAAACATCGATTCCGGCCAGTGAACCATCGGGGTGAAGATGAACTTGAGCGTTCGCTTGCCAATTGACAGTTCATCACCGCTGGCAACGACTTGCGTCTTCCAGCTGGAACCGTCCATGTACGCCTTGAGCGTTTCCAGACACTTTGCGTTGCAGACCAGCGTCGCGTTCGGACAGGCGTTCATGACGTCCGCAACTCCCGAGGCGTGATCCGGTTCCGCATGGTTGCAAACAACGTAGTCAATTTTGTCAAGCGGGACGAGTTCAGCGACGTTTTGCAGTAACTTGTCTGCGTAGAGGTACTTAACCGTATCAACCAAAACGTTTTTTTCGTCCTGAATGAGGTACGAGTTGTACGTCGCCCCGCGTTTGGTGTTGTATGAATGAAAATCTCGAATCGACCAATCAATGTATCCAACCCAGTGGATTCCTGGTTTAAGCTGTGTGTTCATGTTTTGTTGCGAGTTGCGAGTAGCGAGTTGCGAGATAGAGCGGCGCTAACTTTTTCGCCGTTTGCCACTTGTTTCCCGCTGCTCATTATAAAAAAATAGGGAAAATTTCGTTCAACGCCTTGAAAATCTCAAATCGTGTATTATAATTATATAAAGTATTTAAATTATTTCAAGGCAGAGCCTAGAAAGTTGCGAGATGGCGCTACGCTAACATTTTCTCGCAACTCGCCACTCGCAACTCGCAACTATATCCCCCCTATTATGAAATTTAACAATATCGCAGTTTTAGCTGTCATAATCGCCTGCTTATTTGGATCGTCCCTGTTTGCTAGAGAAAAGCAAAAGCTGACAAAAGAGCAGCTGCAAAAGCTGGAGGAGTCCTGGAAACCGTTTTCTGAGGAAACGCCGCGACTGAAAGAAACGCCCAGCGTCAATAAAAAAGACGTTGACGCCTGCGTCGAGAAAGCGATTAACTTTCTTCTGACTACTCAAAGACCGTCCGGCTGCTGGGGCGCGCCGACAAAGACGAAAAGGGTCAATATTTACTCGCCTATGCCCGACTCGCATATTTCCTATATTGTGGGGACGACCGGTCTTGCGATATCTTCGCTGTGCGAATGGGAAGATAAAGCCCCTAAATCCGTTCGCGATAAAATCTCCCCTGCCATTGAAAAAGGACAAGCCTGGCTTATTAAAACTCTACCTACGTTCCGCCGCTCGTCATACGAAACGACGCTCAACAACTGGGGACACATTTACGCTCTGTTCGCTTTGCCGCGCCTGTACGAGCGCGCTGAAAAGGCAGGCAACAAGCAGCTCCAAAAACAGCTGGTTCTCCTTATGCAGGAACAGGTTGCCAAACTGGTTCGATACGAAAACATTCACGGAGGGTGGTCGTATTACGATTACGATTCCCCGTCAACGCGCCCGAGTTTTGTTTCGATGTCGTTTAATACGGCAGCGGGACTGGTTAGTCTTTACGAAGTGTCAGCGCTGAAAATCGACAAAGACATTCTTCCTGAAGGGAAAATCGCCATTCCGGAAAGCCTCATCAGCCGCGCTGTCGCCTCGCTGACGCAACAGCAGAAGCCCGACTTCTCCTATACGTACAGCACATCCCATATCAACAGACCTATGTACGGCATTAACAGAGCGTCCGGCTCCCTGGGTCGCACGCAAGCCTGCAACGTGGCATTGTTGTACTGGACGACGCTCCGCACAGAACAGCAGATCCAGGACGCCAAAGACGGCAAAAAGGTTCCAGACACAGCCCTGCCGTATTCCCGGTTTGTGTCACAGCAGGTTCTGCTCGATTCCCTTGACCGTTTCGTCGCTCGAATCGGCTGGCTCGACGGCGCCAGAAAGCACTCCGTCCCTCACGACCATTTCAATAAGATTGCCGGGTACTTCTATTACTTCGGACATCTGTACGCCAGTCAGGAACTGCTGGAACTGGACAGCAAAGCAGAACAAAAGCGCATCGCCGCCCATCTGACCAGCATCCTCATGAGCGTTCAGGATCAAGACGGTTCTTACTGGGATTTCGTCATGTACGACTACGGTCAGCCGTGGGGCACCAGCATGGCGTTAATCAGCTTGGCTCGATGCTATGAGTTCATCAAGTAGTTGCAAATAGCGAAATGACGCAAATTGCTGATAATTCTCTACTGCCTACTGCCTACTGCCTACTGCCTAAACTCGATGAAACTGCCGTCGTAGCAGTATCAGGCGGGGCAGATTCCATTTTTCTTGCTGAAACGCTGTACAGGAACAAGTTGCGAGTTGCGAGTTGCGAGTTGCGAGAAAACAAGTCGAAACTTGTTATAGCACACGTAAACCATAATTTGAGAGGCGCGGAGTCGGACGCAGACGAGCAGTTCGTTCGGGACTGGGTGGAACAGCGTCAGAAGAACGCGCCGTGGCTGGTCGGCAGGTTTACCCGGCTCAATATTCAAACGGATTCCGACGGTTTGGAAAACGCCTGCCGCGAGGCGCGATACGCCTGGCTTAAAAGCGTCTGCTGTGAAGTCGGCGCGCGGTATCTGTTCACCGCTCACAACGCAGACGACCAGATCGAAACCGTTCTGTTCCGGATTCTTCGCGGGGCAGGTCTGGACGGCTTGGCGGGCATCGCCCCGATTCGCGTTCTGACGGAGGGCGTAACGCTCGCTCGCCCGCTGTTGGGCTGGACGAAAAAACAGATTATCGAACAGCTCGACGCCTGGAATCAGCCGTATCGAACCGACAGTTCCAATTTGTCGTCCGACTTCTCACGTAACAAAATTCGCAACGAGTTGCTGCCGCTTTTGGAACGCGAGTACAATCCCAACGTTCGGAACTCGCTGACCAATCTCTCGACGCTGGCGGCGATGGCGTCAGCGGAAATCGACTCGCTGGCAGACGCGGTATTGCGTCAGGCGATTGTTCGTCAAAGCGACGACGAACTGATTCTGACTCGTCAGCCGTTTCGTTCCGCCAGCCAATACATCACAATGGAATGTTTTCGAAAAATCTGGACGCAGCGCGGCTGGACTCAACAGGCGATGGGCTTGAAACAATGGACGCTTTTAGCTCAAATGGCGCAGTCGGAAACGATTCTCCCGCCGTACGTCTTCCCCGGCGCGGTTCGGGTCAGTGTGACAGAAGAGTTGATTGTGTTGAGTTGCGAGTTGCGAGTTGCGAGTTGCGAGAAGAATTTGTGAGACGCTTTGCGTCTACTCCCTATTCCCTACTCCCTATTCCCTACTCCCTATTCCCTAGCTGGCGAACTTAAAATTAAACAGCCCGAAGATCTCCTTCTTGCTCATCTCGTTCTTGCGTGTAGAGTCCGCGCCGGACAAGACGGTTTCAAACAGCTCGCGTTTTTCTTCCAGAACGCGCTGGATTCGTTCTTCGATGGTTCCCATCAAAAGGAATCGGGAGACTGTAACGGAGCCTTTGACGCCGATTCGATGAGCGCGGTTAATTGCCTGATCCTCAATCGCCGGGTTCCACCAGCGGTCAAACAGGAAGACGTAGTTGCAGAACTGCAGGTTCAGCCCAACGCTGCCGGCGCCGTAGGTCATGAGAATCATTTTGTGCTTCGGGTCTTCCCGGAACCGTTTGATAACCTCGTCACGTTTGGAATGGGGAATTCGTCCAGAGTATTCCAGCGGATGGAACTGCTCCAGCTGAGCGCGCATTTTGTCAATCGTTTCCGTCCAGAGGGAAAAGACGATGGCCTTCTGACCCGAGGCGGCGATTTCCTCCATGTCCGCCGCCAGACGCGCCATTTTCGGGCTGTCGCCGGTAACGGGATCGAAGTTGCAAATCTGCTTGAGCTTTGTAATAAGCTGCAAGACGTGCTGAATGGTAGCCGTCTCGCCCATCTCGTTGATCTGCTCTACGCCGTTCTCTTCCGCGTTCATGTACGATTCCCTTTGCGAGGGCGACATTTCCAGTTCCAAATCTCGAACCAGCCGCGGCGGCATGTCGGTCAGAACTTTGTCTTTCGTTCGGCGGAGAATGTGGTCCCCGATAGCGCGTCCCATCTGTGACGGCTTCATTTCCGGAGACAAATAGCCGGGAGAAAGCCACTCGAAAATGCTGACCAGGTCGTTGGCGCTGTTTTCAATCGGCGTGCCGGTTAACGCCCAGGAGCGTTTGCGATGTATCGCCTTAACCGCTTTATGCGTAGACCCCGTCTGGTTTTTGATTCGCTGCGCTTCGTCCAAAACGCACAGGTCAAATTTAATGCCCGGCGGAGTAAACTTCTGGACTTTCCCGTTTTCGTCGATAAATTCTTTTTCTCGCGGAGAGTACAGTTCCCGGTCGCGATGTAACAGCTCGTAGTTGGCGATTTTCACCGGCGTGTTGTCCAGCTCCCAAATCCATTTTCGACGCGCCTGATCGCCCTCGATAATTTCCACCGGGATTTCCGGCGCCCATAAATCGAACTCACGTTTCCAGTTCGTTACCAGCGGCTTGGGACAGACGAGCAACACCGACTTCACCGCGCCGGAACGAATCATCAGACGAATGGTTGTAATGGACTGCATCGTCTTTCCCAATCCCATTTCGTCCGCCAGAATTGCGGAACTGCGCGGGTACAGGAACCCGATTCCCTGCCATTGATACGGGAACGGCTCGAACGGGAACACCAGCTCTTTGCTGGAAAAGAGCTGTTCCAGCGGCGGCTGAAGCAAATGCTTTAACCGGTCTTCCAGCTTAACCAGCTCGGCTGGGACTTGCAGATGAGTAAAATGCGTCGGGCGCGACGCGGTCCCGTTAAACGGCGAGGCGTTGTTGAGCTTGTCGCCCTCTTCCCCCTTGATTTTCGCCTCGTTACACAGCGTTTTCGACTCGCCAAAGATAAAACTCTTCACCAGAATTTTCGGACGCCCGATTTTAATCGACGCCGTCATCGGCTCAGGGATAGTCAAAGAGAACGGCGTGAGCGCTTTAACGTGCATACCTCGCCTGACAATGCGGTTCATTTTCTCCCCGATCTGAGAGAACCGCACTGGACGCAGCGTCGGCAGAGCGCCAGGAAGTTGTGAGACGTCGCGGCGATATTCGCTCCCGTTGGTCGCTTGATTATTCTCGCAACTCGCAACTCGCAACTCGCAACTCCCTAATAACTCCTCACTCCTCACTCCTCACTCCTAATTATTTTCACGCCGCGCTCTTTTGCGCTTCGTAAATCGCTTCGCGAATTCGGTCAAACGGTTCCGCCAAGTCGTAGTCAATCTCTTCGCTTTGCAGGAACTGGCGCGCCTTTTCAGTATCGTCTGGAAAATGCCTGTCCGGATGAAGGAGAACGCCGTTCCAAATCATCGAAAACTCCGGAATCACAATACTGTCGTCGAACTTCGGAACGATTTTCCCCTTGAGCGCCTCGATCTCTTCTGAAACGTCCGCTTGAGACGCCAGCGCAGCTGAATCCGACTCTGGCTGACCGCTCTCAGACGTTTGCTCATTAGTTCCATTCTCTACAGACAGCGTATTTTGACCTTCTTCGGCTTTATCTTTAATTTTGGCGTCTTTACGAAGTTTGGGTATTTCAGCTAACGCCATGGGAATGTTCGTCATTGGACGAAGAGCCATCACGCCAGATTTGTCAGTCAGAATCAATTTGGGAGAAATCGTCGCGCGAACGGTCAGCGATCGGGCGATTTGCTCTCCGTATATATATGGTTCCAGAGTAGGCCCATACAAAATATGTTGAGACTTTGTCGCTCGCACCGGAGCCGTACAGTGGAATTCTACTGGACGTCCGTTGCGATTCAGCAGAAGATAACCCCCCATTATGCCCAGTTCCCGGCTTTTAACAACAGTTATAAAGCCCAGGGCGGGAAGCGATTCTTTTTCGGTTGGATTCATGCGTCTTGAATCGGATAAAGCCCTTATTATTCTTTAGAATGGGGGTGTCTTTTACGGTTATTTGGAATTTAGAAAACTTTTCCGATTACGTAAAAAATTTAAAATAATCAGAAAAGTCGCTTGACATAAATGAGGCGGGATATTATACTATGGGTAAAGAGAGGCAAGAGGCAGTAGTCAAGAGGCAATAGTAAAATCTCTACTGCCTACTGCCTACTGCCTACTGCCTTACTTCCCTCATGAGCGCCCAATCCCCAATTACCGTTCAAACCCCTGCGAAGGTCAACCTGTTTTTTGAACTGTTGGGCAAACGCCCGGACGGGTATCATGAGGTTGAAACGGTCGTGTCGCCAATCGACTTTTACGATACGATTCGAGTTCAGGCGATTGATCCGGCGGACGCCGGCGCGGACGGTATCGCGCTTTCCTGCGACTGCAGTTCCATTGCTGGATTGCAGCCAGACCCGATGGACGTTCCCAACAACGAACGGAATCTGGTCTACAAGGCGGCGAAACTGCTTCGAGAGCGTTTCGGCGTCAAACAGGGCGTTTCCATCGAACTGAAAAAGCAGATTCCACCGCAGTCCGGTTTGGGCGGAGGGTCGGGAAACGCAGCGGGAGCGATTCGCGCCTGCGCCAAGGTTTGGGGCTTGTCGCTGACGCTGGAGGACGAATTTTCCCTCGGCGCTCAGCTCGGGTCAGACGTCCCGATGTTTTTCGTCGACGGCGCGTCTGTCGCAACCGGTCGTGGGGAAATAATCGAGCCGAAACCCGTTGGGGCGTCGCTGCCGATTGTGGTTATTCGACCGCCGACTGGCATTTCCACCCCAGAGGTTTATCGCCGCTGTCAAGTTCCGCAAACGCCCAAAAGCGCCGAGGGAATTCTCAGCGCCATGACGTCCGGCGACTGGCAGACGTTTAATAAACTCGTTTTTAACCGGCTGGAAGAATTTGCCGCTCAGATTACCCCGTGGGTAAATAAATGTCGTAACGACGTTATGCAATCCGGAGCCGCTGGCGGCTGCCTTTGCGGCAGCGGTTCCTGCTATTTTGGAATATACGAATCGGACGCCGACGCCGACAAGGCGGCGGAAACGCTAAAGTCCCAGGGATGGAGACTGGTCGTCCGGTCAAAACTTTTAATGTAACGCGCCAAGGAGATTACAACGTGGAAATTACAGAAGTTCGCATCAAACTCATCGATGAACCCGTAGAGCGGTTGAAGGCTTTTTGCAGTATAACGTTCGATAACTGTTTCGTCATTCGCGACTTGAAGCTCATCGACGGTCCCGCCGGCCCGTTTGTCGCCATGCCCAGCCGAAAGATCATGATGCGCTGTCCACGCTGCCAGGGGAAAAACCCGCTGCGCGCCTCGTTCTGCAATCAGTGCGGCTCTCCGCTGTATTTCTTTGAACCCGCTCGCGACGAGTCCGGACGATCCAAGCTCTATGCGGACATCGCCCACCCGATCAACGCGGAATGTCGAGACAAAATTCAACGTGCGGTTCTTCTCGCCTACGAACAGGAACTCATTCTGGCTCAACAGCCGGGCTACGTCTGCCGGTACGACGACTTTGACGAAAGCCCCTTCGACGGCCCCCATTTCCGCCGTCAGCCAGACCAGCGATCCGACAACCGCCGTCAAGACTCTCGCCGACAGGACAGCCGCTATCAGGAATCCAACGGCGTTTCCCGACGCGTTGACAGCCGCGAGGAATCCCGCCCGCTGTCACACCTGACGAGGACGTCCAAACAGCGAACGCCGTCCAGCCAGGACGACGAGTTTGGCTCGGGGATATATTAATTCATACAAGTTGTCGCCTGTGAGCTAAAATATGGGTTATCTTGGGTCTATTTAGTCCCACACGGATAACGCAGATTAAACGGATTTTCACCGACTGGTTAATTAGGTTCATTACTTTTTTATATTATTCATAGTATTTAAGAAGTCATTGATTTTAAAAAAGACTTCAGAATTAAGAATAATTAATCGGTGCGAATCCGTCTCATCCGTAAAATCCGTGTCCGGACTGACCTGCTCAAACGTTGGTAGATTCTAACAAAAAAAGTAAAACCGCGGTCCTCTGCTGACGTCCCTTGCCTGATGGCGCGTTCTTTCTAGCCGGTTTTCCGCGATTTTACTCCCCTGGGGGCGAAGGAGGTCGTTAACGTAATATGGAGTAATACGTTTTAGGAGAGAGGAGTTGACGCAAGCGATTCTGTCAACTCCTCGCTTCTCATTTCAGACTCCTTACAGTCCTTTCCTCACTTCTTGCTCTCGGATTTGGTCGATTCTTCATCGCATTCCTTCTTCTCGCCGTTGGACTCCTTCTTCTGTTCGTCACATTCTTTTTTCTCTTTGGCTTCAGAAGAGCGTTCTTCCTTGACGGTTTTGGATTCTTTCATTTCCTTGCTCTGTTTGGCTTCCGGTTCTTTGACGGATTCTTTGGACATTTCTTCTTCGGTTTTCTGACCCTTGACGGCGTCCGATTCGGAATGTTCAGCAGCCGGGCGGACGTGGTCGCCCTGTTCATGCTGAACCGCTTCCGGCTTATCTTCCGAACCCCAAATGCGTCCCATCAATCCGCCGTCGGCGTACGCCAGACCAGCGCCCAAAACCGTAACTGCAGCAACGCTGAGAATCAATTTGACAAGTTTCATTTATAATCGCTCCTTGTAAGTTAGTATTTGAACTCAAGCGGCGTTCTGCCCGGACTTCACTGAGAACTGTTTCATTCCCGCCTGCGCTCATTGAATACCCAATCATATCGGGGCAGTCAATAGGCGGCGCTCCGGGCGCATAGATATTTTTTTGAACGCAGAGTTCGCAGACTCCTCGCAGA
>JAZRTH010000322.1:0-9344 GCA_045651945.1 Thermoguttaceae bacterium | reverse complement strand
AAATATTCTCCGCAGGAAGGGTATGGTAAACGCGGATGCGAATATATCTCTTTGCAGATTCCAGATCGCGCCAAATCTGTTATGCTGGGAATGAAGATCGGAACGGGACGGCTAACAGACGACGTTCTTCCGACAATATATATTAAATCCAATAAAACCGGGCTTCAGTTTATGCTTCGGGTTATTCTTCCCATGACGCAGGAAGAGCCGCGGTCGGGGAATCGAGAAGGAACGTCTGCGCCGCTTTCGATTCTTCTTGCAGGCGGGACGTACTCTCTCAACGGGAGCTGGCAGCAGATTCGCATTGACCGCCCTTTGGACTTGCTCAAAAAGCAGGCTTTGGATATTTCTCGTCAGACAGGGCGAAATATCGACGTTACAAACGCTTATTATGATATGGCGTATTTGGACATTAACGGCGGGGAAGGGGAACTCAATCTCTGGATTGACGATTTGGAAATAACCGGTTATGACCCGATTTCGCCGGGCGATTATGTCAAAGGCTCCCTGGGAAGCCTCCCCAAAGAAAACAACAGACCGGAATTCCCAGCGCCAGAAAGCGTCAAGAACAACGTTCCCGCCATGGATGTCGACGCCGATTCTGGCGTACAAGGTTCTTCTTCCGTTTCGCCCAATCAGACGCCGCAAGTTCGGGTTGGCGGCGCTTCATTTTTTGTGAACGATTCCCTGTTTTTCATTCGGGCGATTCGTTATCGCGGCGAGCCGTTAGAATATCTGCGTCAATTGGGATTTAATACGGTTTGGATGGATACGGTTCCAACTGAAGGGCAGATGATTCAGGCGCAAGAGCAGGGGTTGTGGATAATCTGTCCTCCTCCGCTGACTAAATCTCAATGGGACGTCTTTACGGAAGACGCGTACCGAAATTATACGCCAACGTTCTGGGGCGATAAATATTTTCGGGTAATCGCCTGGAATCTTGGGAATTTGACCCGGAATTCCGTCAGCGTAGAACAGACAAATCTTCTCTGTCGTCGAATTCGAGAGTGCGACCGGGACGCTTCTCGTCCGATCTTTGCTCAGGCGGACGAAAACTTGCGGGATTACAGCCGTCAAGTGGAAAGTCTGATTATCGAACGCAATCCGATTTATTCATCACTGAATTTGAAAGACTATTTGCGCTGGCATCGAGACATTCCCTGCCTGATTCAGCCAGGCATGCCGCGCGTTTGCGTTATTCAAACTCAGCCTGACGAGAAACTAGCTCAATCGTGGAGAGCCATGTTTCCAGGCGAAACGTTTCCCGAATCGATTCCGTATGAACAGCTTCAGGTAACGGCTTTTGCCGCTGCGGGATCGGGAGTTAGAGGTCTGTTTTTTGACTCTCAAACGTCGCTTTATTCTAACGATGCGGATGCTCAGTATCGCAGTCGAAGTTTGGAACTGATAAACTCTCGTCTGTCGATAGCAGACTCGTTTTTTGCAGCTGGAACTCAATCGACGCCTGTTGAGACGTCTGACCCGTATTTATGGTTTATAATGCTTACCGCTCCCAGCAAAGGACGCTTGGCGCTGCCGTTGTATATTCCGGACTTTGCCCAGTACGCTCTTTCCGGTCGGTATTCGCGTTCAACGAAAGCCTCATTTCTCGGCATTCCTCCTGCATATCAGGCGTATCGACTTACGCCCAACGGTTTGGAACCGCTCATAATTAATCGTAAGGCGGGCGGGGTGGAAGTTGCCATTGATTCTCAAGCGGACTGGTCAATGATATTGTTGGCGCAAAATCCGACTGTTATTTCCAGTCTGTATAACAGAATGAGATCTTACGGCAGGCGTTCTTCTGTTTTGCTCAGGGAATTGACGGTTAATCGATTAGAGAATTTTCGACCGTGGTTCAATCCGAATAAAGCCAGTAAAGAAGAAATAGCTCTTGTAAAACGAGCTACAGAGGGAATAAACCGTTCCGAATGGGCGATTACTCAAAACCTGTGGTCGGAATCGGATCTGGCAAGCTGTGACGCCGTTAACGCCTTGAGAATTCTGGAGTTCTCGTACTGGTCAGAGATTGTCGGGACGAGGCGAGAACCGAATTTTCATCCCGCCGCCGTTTCGTTTAGAACCATGAGGCTGTTCTACGTATGGCGTCAGAACATGCAAAGCTATAAACAGGGGGACAACGTTTTGCCTGCTGGCGACTTTGAATCTCTGGACGAATTCATGGACTCGAACTGGGCTTTGTATCTTGAAGAAGACAATTCTCAGATTGCGGCTAAAGGAGACATCAATCCGATGGCGGCGTTTTCCGGAAAGTCCGGGTTGCGTCTGACGGCTCAAACTCCGCCGGGACTGCAGAATGCAATTGCTTTGCTGGACAAAGTTCCTGTTACAATTCTTTCTCCAACAGTTCAGGTGGACCCGTTCGAGACGGTCAAAATTACCTGTCTTGTCAATCTGCCTCAACCGCTCAAATGCACCGTTGACGGTCTGAAAATCAGCGATGCAACTTCCGGCGACATACTTTCCAGACGCGTAACCAAAACGCTTGGCTGGCAGCCGATTGTAATGTTCCGCACCGCCGACAGCGAAGGGAAAATACAACTCTGTTTTGAATTGACTGGAATCGGAACGGCCTATATCGACAACGTCAAAATAATACGCATTGTACCCGGTTCTGACGGCGAAAAAGTTGAATAGAAAGGGTTGGAAATCGTCGTTGGTTTCCACTTTCTATAAATTTTTCATAAAAAAATGAGTCGAGAAACTATCTCCACGTTTTTTATTTTGAGATGGCGTCCTTGATAAATTTGATAATTTCATATTCCGGCTGATTGGATTCCTGAAAAGTTCTTCATTTTTTAACGCAGTTTATCAGAAACGTCAGCTGGAACTGTATAATTAACCTCCGCAATCTACAAAAAATAGCTATTCTTCGATTTTTTCAAGCGATTTATTACGTTTTTCGCCCTTTTTTACGATAAAATCGCTAAAGTCCTCTTATATTATTTTAAAAAATTGTTATAATATATTAGAAGTATTATTAGTTTAGGGAATAATGGACAGTGTTTTGCCTTCGGCAAACCTTGCTCTGTTTTCCCATTTTCACACCTGATTTCCCACCAATTTTTTCCCTGTAAAACAAAGGATTACAAAATATGTCAGAAGCGCTTGCCCAGGTTTGGGATGCTATTTGCGATGTTTGCACCGGCATTAGCCGAGGTATAGAACGTACAATTACCAACATGTTTGGGTCGTCCAACGCCCGATACATTAAAAAGCTTCAGCCGAAAGTTCAGGCGATTAACGACCTGGAACCGAAGTACGCTGCGATGTCAGACGAAGAGCTTCGCAATCAGACGGTTCTGTTCCGTCAGCGGCTGGACAAAGGCGAGACGCTGGACGACCTGCTAGTCGAGGCGTTTGCAGTCTGCCGCGAGGCGAGCAAGCGAGTTCTGGGTCTTCGTCATTTTGACGTTCAGCTTATCGGCGGCATGGTCTTGCATTCCGGTGCGATTGCTGAAATGATGACCGGCGAAGGTAAAACGCTTGTCGCGACGCTGCCCGCCTACTTAAACGCTCTGGAAGGGCGCGGCGTTCACGTCGTTACGGTCAACGACTATCTGGCTCGTCGAGACATGGAATGGATGGGAAAAATCTACATGTTCCTCGGTCTGACGGTTGGCGTTATTCAGTCCCAGATGGAAACGTCAGAACGACAAAAAGCCTATGACTGCGACATCACCTACGGTACCAACAACGAGTTCGGGTTCGACTACCTTCGAGACAACATGCGCCCCGCCGCCCGCGGCGACTGGCGGTATCCGAAGGAACTTCAGCAGTCTCAGGGGCGTCTTAACTACGCTATCATCGACGAAGTCGACAACATTCTTATCGACGAAGCCCGTACCCCGTTGATTATTTCCGGCGGCGCGGACGAAGACGTTCGCATGTATCAGGAGGCAGACCGCATTGCCCGCCAGCTGGTTAAAGACGTCGATTACGAAGTCAACGAAAAAGACCACACTGCCAACATGACTGACGAGGGCATTCGTCACGCGGAAAAGCTCGCCGGGGTCGAAAGCTTCTATACGCAAGACCACATGGAGTGGCCGCATTTGATTGACAACGCTCTTCGAGCGCACAGCCTTTACAAGCGCGATGTCAACTACATCATTTCAGACGAAGGCGAAATCGTCATCGTAGACGAATTCACCGGGCGTCTGATGCCGGGTCGAAACTGGTCGGACGGTTTGCATCAGGCGGTTGAAGCCAAAGAAGGCGTTAAAGTCAAGCAGGAAAACCAGACTCTGGCAACTGTTACGCTGCAAAACTTCTTCAAGCTGTATCGTAAAATCAGCGGTATGACCGGTACCGCCATGACGGAAGCCGGAGAATTCTGGAAAATCTACAAGCTGGACGTTATCGCTATCCCCACCAACAAGCCGATTGCCAGAATCAACAATCCCGACCAAATCTACCGAACCGCCAGAGAAAAATACAACGCGATTGTCAACGAAATCGAACGCATGAACCGTTGGGACTCCGTCTCTCTTAAAGGTTCCGGCGAATGGATTATCGGCGACATCGTTAAAGAAACCGACGATCAAATCGAACTGCTGGCAAAGGGAGATAAAGTCCCGACTGTTTTTGATAAGAGCAAGATTGACGCTATTGAACGCAAGGGGCGTCCGCTGCTGGTTGGTACAACGTCTGTTGAAAACAGCGAAAAACTGTCGGAAATGCTCAACAAGCGCGGCATTGCCCACCAGGTCTTAAACGCCAAACACCATCAGCGCGAAGCGGAAATTATTGCTCAGGCGGGTCGCAAGGGGGCTGTTACAATCGCTACCAACATGGCTGGCCGTGGTACAGACATCATCCTCGGCGGCAACGCTGAAGCCAAGGCGTGGTCGATTCTTCAGCAAAAGTACGCGTCCAAGCTGGACGTTCCTCAAGAGGAATGGAAAGAGCTGGAAGACAAAATCGAAGAAACCGACCACATGAAAGAGGAGGGCGACGAAGTTCGCGCGCTGGGCGGTTTGCACGTCATCGGGTCTGAACGTCACGAAGCGCGTCGTATCGACTTGCAGTTGCGCGGTCGTTGCGGACGTCAGGGCGACCCGGGCTCAAGCCGGTTCTTCCTCTCCCTGGAAGACGACCTGATGCGTATTTTCGCCGGCGAATGGGTCAAAAACGTTCTTACCCGACTCGGCATGCAGGAAGGTCAGGCGATTGAATCGAAGATGGTTTCCCGCCGTGTTGAAGGCGCTCAGAAGAAGGTTGAAGAACGCAACTTTGAAGTTCGTAAAAACCTGCTCGAATACGACGAAGTCATGGACGAACAGCGTAAACGAACTTACGGCTACCGTCAAAACATTCTTGACGGCGCAGACTGCCGCGCTCTGATTCTGGAAATGATTGACGAGCAGATTAAAAACAACATCGGGCGGTTCCTCGCCAGAGGCTACAACGAAGAAACGTTTGCTGCGTTTGCGTCCAAGGAGCTTGCTGTTGAGCTCGACGCCCGCTCGTTCAGAAACATGTCTTACGAGGACGCTGAAAAGTACGCCAAAGACGAGGCGTACCGATTGGCGGAATCGGCTGTTAACGACGCTATTCAGGAAAACATTCCTGACGACGCCGAGGAAGACGAATGGAACTGGGAAGCTCTGACTCGCTGGGTCAACACGCATTGGAAGACGTCTCTGCGAGAACGCGATTTGAAGTCTCAGCCCGTTGATCAGCTGGACTCGTTCCTGGTTGAAAAAGTTCGCACGGCGATTGAAAAGGTCTCGCTCGAACCGGGCAGGAATCTGATGGATCCGTATTACGGTCGCAGAGCTGCGTTAAACTGGCTGAAGATGAAGTTCGACATTGTTCTGGACTTCGAGGCGGTTAAAAATCTCGAAAAAGACGAGTTTATCGACCTCGTCAGTTCGCGGGCGATTGCCGCCTATCGAGAAAAGGAAGTCAAATTCCCCGTCATGGCAGGGCTGGTTCACGCTGTTTCCTACGACGCGATGGGGTCTAAGCATTACGACCGCGACGCGATTATCGAATGGGTCGGCGAACGGTTTAAGCTGACAATCACTCACGACGATTTGAAAAACAAACAGCGTCACGAAATCGAGGAGTTCCTCAAAGACATCTCCCGCAAAGAGCTGGAAAAGGGCGACATGGTCAAAGCCAAAGCTCTTGAACTGGCAAAAGCGTGTATTGAAAAATACGGCAAGAGTTCCGTCGGAAAAGACATCTTCACGCTGGACGAAAAAGGCCGTAACGCGCTGCCGGACCTGGCAAAAGAACTCAAAGACAAATACGACGTCGATATTAAAACGGACTATCTGGCAACCGTCCCGCTGGACGAAATGGAACGCCGAATTCTGGAATTCGTCGAAGACCGTTACCGTCCGGAAATGCGAAAGCTGGAACGCGCTCTGGTTCTGCAAATCGTAGACGCCTCCTGGAAAAAACACCTCATGACGATGGATCACCTTCGCTCCAGCGTCGGGCTTCGCGGGTACGCTCAGGTTGACCCGAAAGTCGAGTACAAGCGGGAAGGCATGCGCGCCTTCGACGAAATGTGGAACGGCGTCGGCGACCAGGTTACCAGCGTCATTTACCGTATGGAACAGCAGGTCGACGACCGGTTCCTCGGCTCCGTCTGGAAACGCCAAAAGCAGACTGCCGTTCACGAACAGTCCGGTAACACCGCGTCCAGCATGGCGCAGGACTCGGACATTCGACGTCAGCAGCAACAGGCGATTGACAACTCGCAAGTCAGCGAAAAGAAAGAGCCGATTCGCCGAACGGAACCCAAAATCGGACCGAACGACCCCTGTCCTTGCGGAAGCGGCAAAAAGTATAAAAAGTGCTGCGGACGCGATTTGTAATGAGCTATTAGCTCCTAGCTTCTAGCTACTAGCTTTGTGATTTTAGATTCAAACTTTAACAATTAACGCTAAGAGCTACTAGTAACCAAGCTAATGGCTAGTAGCTAATAGCTAAAAGCTTAAACAACATGAAACACTTACTACCAATCATCCTCATAGCGTTATCATCAACGGTTATCGCTGCCGACTATCCGACGGTAAAAACAGAAACGGTTTGCATGCTTGCCTCGTCCAAAGAGTATCCTCGTCACAGCGAGGGCGACTTCGTCAAACTCAAGGACGGACGGATTATGTTCGTCTACTCTCGCTACAACGGCTCTTCCAACCACGACGACGCCCCCGCCGATCTGGTGGCAATGTATTCTTCCGACAACGGAAAAACCTGGACGGAACCGGAAACGATTATTACTCGTCCGAACGGGTCGCTCAACGTTATGTCGGTTTCCATTCTCCGACTCAAAGACGGTCGTTTGGCGTTGATTTACCTCGATAAACACACTCGCCAGGATTGCCGACCGTGCATTCGCTATTCGTCCGACGAAGCCAGGACGTGGTCTGAACCGACGAAATGCATTACAGACCAGGTTGGCTATTACGTCATGAATAATTCGCGCATTTTACAGCTCGACAACGGCGACCTGCTCATTCCAGTTGCACTTCATAACCTGTCAACGGAAAAGTTCCAGCGCAACGCCAAAATGTTCTGCTACATTTCCAAAGACGCTGGCAAAACATGGGTTAGATCCGGCGAAGCCGCCAATCCGGATCCCAAGAAAATCGCTTTTCAGGAACCCGGTTTGATTCAGCTCAGCAACGGGCGCATTATGATGTACATCCGTACTGATGACGGCTGCCAGTACGTTTCATATTCGTCAGACGGCGGCATGACCTGGACGAAGGCGGAAAAAACGCCCTTTGTCTCGCCCCTGGCGCCCATGACGCTGCAGCATATTCCCGGGTCAAACAACATTCTCGCCGTCTGGACGGAAGACAAAACAGAACGCGACCCGCTGGTAATTGCCGTTGTCAACGAAAAGCTGGAATTCCTCAGCAAACAGATTCTGGACAAGTCCATCCCTGACCCCAAACACTGGTTCTGCTATTCCGCCATCCTGCCGCTGGACAACAATCGATTCCTGATTTCCTACTGCGCCGGCTTAAGAATGAACTGGGGCTTGGACTCTACCAAAATCGTCATCGTCGAAATGCCAGAATGACGAACAATATTTAACGTGTTTTCAGATGATTTGTTGTCATGAATTTCAACCCGGATAAATTTTTTGACGAGTATAAAGAAATTCAAAAGGAGATGTTTTTCAGCTCTTACGAAGAGGGAAAACTTCGAATAACAACAATTCAAAAAGAGTTATTAAGCGTGAATTTTAAGGTCGTTTTAAGGCGTCCTGAAATTCGCGCTTATTTGTTTTTACTGGAAAATTCTTTGCTGGAAATAGCGATATATCATCATCAAAGCGACAAAACGCTTTTGCGTCATTATAGAAATCTTTTAAGAATGTCGTCGTTTTATGATGTTGAATCATTGTATATAAAGAGTCTGAATTTAGCAGATGAGTTTTTGCGGCGAGGCAATAAAGAACTCGCCGATAAAATATTGCGAAGAACTCGCCAAAGAGTAAAATTGATGTTAAAAACCTGTAAGGCTATTATTTCTGAACGAGGTTTTTAATGGATTCTATCTGCCAGTTTTGTTAGCATCTCTGATTTATAGTTTTCTGTTTCATAGTCTGTCGATAAAGTCGAAGAATCGCTTGAGCGAGTTTAGGTGTCCTTCTGGCTTGTTGTGTTCGTCCATGGCGGCGACGCGCTGTCGGAGGGCTTCCAGATACGCCCGGGTGCAGACCGCGCCCGGGTTGCGTTTGGAATAGTTGACTTTCTGAGTCAGGAGCATTTGACGCAGATATTCTGCATGAAAAAGCGACGTGGTGAGGTATTCCTGAACGCCGAGCATCTTCTCCGGGTCGTGAGTCGAGACGTTGTAATACTCGTCAAACGGCTGGAAGTCGTACGGGATGTGTCCTTTGGGGTACATGTCCCGATTTCCCAGCAGCCACGTCTCAAAGCAGTGGTTGACCAGAAAGATGCTAAACGGGCATTTCAGCCCGCCGGGATAGGTTTTAATCGCCTGAATCGCCATACGGTACCGTTTCCCGATCGGGACGTCGTCGGAGTCGAAAACCAGAACCAGCCGGTCGATGTTGCCGTACCGGTTGATGTCGGTAATGGTGGCGCCCAGCACGTTTTGCGCCGGCGAGTGCGGGTCAACGCCCAGAATTCGGGGGAATCCGCAGCCGCTTTTCATGACGTAACAGTCCCCGTTGTAAATGCGGTTTATTTCCGGCACGCGCCGATACGTTGGCTTGAGAATGCTCAGCCAGCACGGCAGAGTTTCAAAAAAGGATCGGCTGTCTTCAAGGAGGAAGTATACTCTCATGAAATTCGAGTTGCGAATTATTTTTTAACACGAAATAC
>JAZRTH010000321.1:0-6313 GCA_045651945.1 Thermoguttaceae bacterium | reverse complement strand
TGATTGCAGGCGACTATATGACAGAACTCTATCACCGCCTGAAGGGGCCCCGGGCGCGCAATGTGATAGCCCTGCTGACGCTGTTTGTCTGTAACGCTGTCGTTCACATCGGCAGCACGCTGGTAAAGATCAAAAGCTTTTGGATAGTTTTTTGCAATGCTTTTCCCCTGATAATAATGCCAGGCTAACGTTCGCATTGCGGCGGGATCGTTGTCTTGAGCGTCTTCATATAGCTTCGCCAAATAAACGGCTTCCCAGGCTGGAATGCTCTTTTTGTTATTTCCATTTGAGTCTGAATTGCCATTCGGCTGTTCGGATTCTATTGGAATTTGTTCTTCAGCATAATATTTTTTAAAGAGGGGAACGTATTCCTCCTTCTCATATATGTTCAACATGGCAAGCGTTCCTAAAATCCAACCCAGTATTCCGCAAACAACGCTCAGGGTAAACTGTACGATTCCGTGTTTTCGGCTTCCTCGCTTGTAATTGATACAAGCAAGAACAATTCCAATTAGGGCGAATAATCCCGGACATAATAACAAAGAAACAGTTGAGAACAGATACCCCGCCAAAATCATGGGAAATGAACTGTGACGATTTTTAAGACGTTCGAGCTGCGCTATGACCTCCTGAACTGACTGACAGCGATTCTCCGGCGATTTTGCCGTCATGACGTCGAGGACATTCTGCCAGTTTTGACGTTCGTATTTTGAAAACAGTTTTGGAACGACGTCTTTCAGGCGAGGCAGCGGAGTGAGCAAATGGGCGTTGAGCTTGCTGCGAGTTGTCGGATATTTTTCCGTTGGGAACGGAAGTTCGCCTGTAATCATATAATACAGAGTACAGCCCAAAGCGTAAATGTCAGCTCGGGCGTCTATGGAAGACGAGCCAACGCACTGTTCCGGCGCCATAAAATCCGGCGTCCCGGAGATTCCTTCTTCGTTTTCGGATTGGTCGTTATGGAAACGAGCCAATCCCAAATCCAGAATCTTTACCGTTCCCTTTTTGTCAATCCAGAGGTTGCCCGGCTTGACGTCGCGATGAACAATATTTGCAGCATGAGCCGTTGCCAATCCCTTTGCCGCCTGAATGACAATGTCAAGAGCCGCCTTTGGGGAGATCTTCCCCTCGCGCTGGATTAAATCCTGAACCGTTTCCCCTTCGAGGTATTCCATGACCAGAAACGGCATCCCGTTGATTTCTCCGGCGTCGTAAGCGGTAACGATATGCGGGTCTGAAAGACGCCCAATAATTTCCATTTCGTTCTGGAACCGGTCGAGCACTTCCGGACTGATTTTAGAACGTCGAATAAACTTAACCGCGACTTTTCGCTTGAGATACTTTTGCTCCGCCTCGAAGACGTCGCCCATTCCGCCCTCGCCGATTTTTTTGCCAAGCTGATATGAAATCAGTTCCGGGGGCAGCTTGAGTTCTCCGTTATCCGCTTCAGACGCTTTGTCGATGTAGCTGTCCAGCGATTTGAGAAAGTCGTCTGACGTCTGGTTGGAATCAATCCGCATAAACGAAAACCCGTTGGACGACTGTTCCCACTGATCGCACAGCTTTTGACAGTGAGAGCACGTTTTAACGTGTTCTTCGATTTCATCAAAACGATCTGACGTCAGGTCGCCGTTAAAGTATAATCGCAGTTCTCGTGGGTCAGGACAGGGCATAATCAACTATGTAACAAAAAATGAATATAATAAGTCAACAACTGACAATTATTATATTCATTTTTTGATGGAATGCAATAACGAAACTGTAAAACTTCTGTTTTTCTAACAATTATCCTGATTTGGCTGCTTGTGATTCTTTGTCAGTAACGTAAACGGATCCAGATAATCAATCTCTGGAATTGTTACGTCATCAGTTAAGAATAATGGCTCAATCAGATTTCTTGAAGCGTTTCTTTCCCGATGGGCTTCGATACACTGCTGTTCTGAAGGCGTATTAAGTTCGCCTGTTGTCTTTTTGTTCAGCCAAACGCATCTATGACAATGCCAGGCGTCGCATTTCTCGCAGATAGGAGCGTTTTCTCGCTTTAGCAGGCGTTCATTTGGAAAAGTTCGATCGACAATAAAGTCATCAAATGATTTGATCGCTTCTGGAGTATTGGTTTTATAAAACCCCGGACACAAATATACCATTCCATCAGGTGCAATTGTAAAAAGTTTTACGCCTGCATCACAATCATGCGGCTCATTGAGAATCAAACGATCTGTCAGGAATGACAATTCCAAAGGCTGACGTTCTTCACGTTCTGGCAGCCAGTCTGAGATTTTTTTCAAAACAGTTTGATAATTCTCCAGTTTTCTGTCGGAAACAGTGTCGAGATTTTTAATAATCAGAGACAAACGATTGAAATCCATTGAATTCTCGTCCAGCCATTTTGATAACATAGGCAGGTTCCAGCTGAATATCCGGAGAATTATACTGTTAAAGCGCTTTCCCATAATCCAGTTGTCTGATTCAAAATCAAATACGGTAATGTCCGCAGTTTGATTAGAACTATTTTGAGAATTGTATGGAGCAATGACAATATAAGAATTCCATTTCAGGATTTCTTTATGTTCGTTTGACAGTCCCTCTTTACCGACAACCAGATTTAACGTCAGGTTATAGTCCAGTGCATATTCTGCAATTCTGCTCAACAATTGAGGAGACATAATTGCTCGCTCCTCTTTTTGTTTAGCGGCTTTTTGATTTGTAATAGTTTCAGGCTCTTCGTGATAATAACAAAACGATGGAGCGGACGAGTCCAGAATTACTATTAAAGACTGCAATCCTTTTCGGGTTCTCAATTTGACCAAGCGAGTATCGTCGGCTGCAGGAGGAACAATTTTATCCAGCTTATTCCAAAGATAATTGTTCGCCCGAACTCGAGCTTTGTGCATTGAACAAATGAACGTAGCGCGCTGATAAATAGTATCAGAATCGGCTTCGTCATAATTGGAGCCTTGACACCAGGCGCAGCCGGAAGCAACTTCGCAATTAACGCACTCGGGCGATGATTGAACCGTTCGGTTAAGAGCAAGATAAGGTCTTGTTCTATTTGTATCAAGCCCATTATTGCAATTTCCTGTTATGATTTCCGGTCTGTTATCCAACGAGAATTTCGCAAATCGAATACAGGGATGGAATTTTCCTTCGGTATCAATGGCGAGCATTCGACCAGCTCCGCACCAGTTGTTATTATCTGTTACAGGATCCATTGGAAATCCAATGGTTCTGTCAAAAAAAGTACACCGATGTTTTTCGTACAGTTTTTTCTCAATGATAACGTCAGCCAGCTGCTTTAGCTGATCTTCAAGAATTTTGTCGTCTCCGGGCTGCCATACGTCTTCAAAGACGCAGTTCATAGCGATGTCAGGAATGCCAAGATCCCAAAGATGCAAAACCGAATCTTTAATCATCGACAAATCGTCATGAGCAACTGTTGATTTTGTGATTGGACGACCAACTTGTTTAATCCATAAATCAACCTTGCTTTTGATAGCGTCGTAAGAACCCATTTGATTAGGGAAGACTCTTTGCAGATCGTGCTTTTCCTTTGTACCGTCTACTGAAATTCCAACATTGATATGTTCTTGATTTTTCTCAAAAAACGCTTGAACGTCAGGGTGATCATATAGCAAACCATTAGTGGAAAAATTGAAGACATATTTTTTAGACCACGGATGGTTCAGTTCTTCTGCGCGAGTTTTAATATAATCGCAGATTTTATCAATCAATTTGATTTCCAACAACGGTTCGCCGCCAATAAAATCCCATGTTACGGCTTTTTCACTGAAAAGATCTCTATGCGTTAGGATATAATCAATGCTCTTTTTAGCGACGTCAAATGACATCTTTTTAAATGAGTTCTTACCGCAAATGTAGCAATATTTGCACCTTAATTGGCAATCTTCGGTAACTATGAGTGTTATGGTTCGAGCTGAACCAGATTCCCAATATGTAATTTGTTTTGATAAGTCCATACAATAATACACCAAAAGAAAATGAGGATTTAGTCAGAGTCGGCAGATTTCACTGTCGACTCTGACGTCAATGATCTATAATCACGGAGTGTTTGCTCGGTACATTGTGCAACTCCAGCTGCAACCGGTACATCCCCAACCACAGCTGCCGGGACATTGTGTCGGCGGCGTGTTTTCATCAGGCTGAGCAGCTTCGCTCTTCTGAGCGGACATGAACAACGGCGCTGCCAATGCAACAGCTCCCAACGCCTTCGCGGCATTCTTGAAAAATGCGCGGCGGCTTTCGATTTTCTCTTTTGACATCATTAAATCTCCTTTATAAAGGTTATAGGCAAATACAAGAATTATGCGTGTTGCTACAGCCTATTTTCGCAAACGCAATTATAGGAAATCTACTCCCTACATTCGAATAAACTCCCATTTTCACGAAACGTGACTATGAATTTGGAAAAATTTTTAAAATTCTTAAAAATTTTAAAAAATCCTCATTATGGGGCTTTTTATTCAAAAATATCTTGCTATAATTAAAGCATTATGAAACAAAACCCTAAAGACATTCCGACGTCCACAACGCTGCTGGATTTGTGCCGAAAAAACGACCCCGACGCCTGGGTGCGTTTTTTAAAGCTGTACAAGAAGCTCATTCTTTTCTGGATCAAAGAGTATAACGTTCCCCATGTCGACAGCGACGACGTTCTTCAGGACGTTATGGTAACGCTGTCAAAGCAGATTGGCAAGTTCAAAAAGGGTGAAACTGGCAAATTCCGAAACTGGCTTCGGACAATTGTCTGTTCCCGGGCGATGGATTACCACAATAAGAACAAGGTTAACAGAAAGAAAGTTCCGTTAAGTACAGTCTCAAAAATTCCAGATCTCAAGTTTTCTGCTGATAACATTACCAAAGACCAAGAGAAAAAAGAACGGGAGATTCTTGGTCGGCAAATTCTTTCTATGATAAAAGATACATGTTCTCCGGCTCATCTTAAAGCGTTTGAACTGGTAACAGTCAAGGGAATGACAGCCGTAGAAGCCGCTCAGCAGCTCGACATAACGCCGGAGAACGTCCGACAGATTAATTGTCGTATCCGTAAGATGATTCGAGACGAATTTGGCGATATGTTGTAGCTGTTTGTAGGCAGTAGGCAATAGGCAGTAGACAGTAGGCAGTAGTTCTAGCGGAACGCTTCGCGTCAATTACTAATTACTAATTACTAATTAGTCAATCCAGCCGCCGCCTAAAAGACGTTCGCCATCGTAACAGACGCACGCCTGACCGGGCGCGACGCCGTAAACGGGAGCGTCCGTCTGGACTTCAAAGCGGTTCCCGTCCAGCAAATGGACGGTGGCGCTGACGGCGGTAAAGCGATAGCGAATTTTAACCTGACAGCAAAAATATTCCGGGACGTCTGTAAGCCAATTAGATTCGGACGCGGTCAGCGTTCTTCTGCCCAGCTGATCGTGCGTTCCCAGAACGACTTCTTTCGTATCCGGGCGAAGCGCCACGACAAAATAGCGGGTGTTCATCGCAACGCCCAGCCCTTTGCGCTGACCGATTGTGAACCTCTCCAAGCCGTCGTGCTTCCCGACGACTTTGCCCTCAACGGTAACAATGTTTCCCGACGTATCCAGCGGGTTCCCGGCATCGTCGATTTTGAACGGCTCGAGAAACCGGGCGTGGTTGCCGTCCGGCAAAAAGCAGATGTCCTGCGAGTCCGATTTCGTCGCGCTGGGCAGCCCGAACTCCGCCGCCATAGCGCGAATTTGCGGCTTGGAATACTCGCCCAGCGGGAAGACGATGTTGGACAGCCGATCGCGTTTGACGTCAAACAGAACGTACGACTGGTCCTTGTTGGGGTCGGACGCCTTGAAAATCCCGTTTTCTTCCGGCGAGACCGGGCGAATCCGGGCGTAGTGCCCCGTTGCGAGTTTGTCGTAGCCCTTTTCCATCGCGAAATCGTACAGCGCCCCGAACTTAATCAGACGGTTGCACCGCAAGCACGGGTTGGGCGTTCGGCACCGAAGATACTCTGAGACGAAGTTGTCAGTTATGCTCTTAAACGTTTCGGAAACGTCTAAAACATAAAACGGAATTCCCAAAATCTTTGCAATCTCCCGGGCGTCGTTTTCGTCTTTGTCGAAATTGGACTGACTGAAATTTTCCGGCAGATATTTTTCTACTCCGTGACGAAGATGCGCCGCGCCGACTTCGTATCCCTGACGCTGCAGCAGAACAACCGCAACGCTGGAATCGACTCCGCCGGAAAGCGCGACAAGGATTTTCTTTTTGGATGTCATATTGGAGTAGTTATTTAGGCAGTAGGCAATAGGCAGTAGGC
>JAZRTH010000320.1:0-2875 GCA_045651945.1 Thermoguttaceae bacterium | reverse complement strand
AAAACGGGCGTATTATGTACCTGCGTTGGGAATATAGCGACATTATGCACTATTACAGCCGCATCTTGTTCCATATGAACCCGGACGGCACGAACCAAGCGGAACTTTACGGCTCCGGCTCGCTCTTCCCGACCGCGTTCAAACACGCTCGCGAATTCCCGGATTCGTCGAAAATCGTCGGCGTCGGCTCCGGCCACCACGGTCGCGGCGATACCGGTCGTCTTCTCATTATCGACCCGACGATCGCTCGCAAATATCCGTTCCGCTTCGACCCGCCGTCGAAGGAATGGGGCGAAGAAAACACCCAGCTCGACGTTCACCCGCGTATTTATCCGACCGAAGAAACCGGTTTCGTTTGCGAAATCCCGGGCTACGGTCGCGACGTCGAAGGGAACGTCCTCGACATGCAGTCGACCGGCTTGAAATATAATTTCGTCTTCCCGTATCCGCTTTGCGAGAACTACATTATCGTCAACTGCGAAATCGCGGGCGCGCCGGGCAGAATTTGCGCCGAGTACGGTCAGGCGTCGTTCGACTATATAAAGTCCGCTATTGACTGGACGTTAGCTGGACAAGGCGCCGGCGTTGTTACCGGCCCGATTCATAAAGTCGCGCTGCATCTGGCGGGAGTTCCCTTTCCAGGTCATACGGAGATGTTCGCGCATTACACCGGGTCGAAAAGCATCTGCATGGTTCTCAGCTCGTCTGAACTGACCACGGCGCTGGTAACGGCGCACGTCGGGTACAGCGACGTCCCAAAACTCATCACCCGTCAACGCGTTTGGGAGACGCTGGAAATTAACCGAGCCGCCTGGCGGAAGATACTGGACAGAGAGCCGCGCTTTACAGTCTGCGGACTCAACCCGCACGCGGGAGAAAACGGGTTGTTCGGGAACCGGGAAGAAGAACTTGCCATCGCCCCCGCCGTCGAACAGGCAAAACAGGCGGGATATAACATCGTCGGCCCCATCCCGCCAGACACAGCATTTATTCCGTCGCGGAGAATGCAGACGGACGTTTATATTTGCATGTATCACGATCAGGGGCTGATCCCCATGAAAGCGTTCGGATTCGATTCCGGAATCAACATTACGCTGGGGCTGCCGATTGTCAGAACGTCCGTCGACCACGGCACCGCCATGGACATCGCCTTCGGCTCAACGCCCGGCGTCAAACCGAATTCCTACAGCATGGTCTGCGCGATCAAACTGGCGAGAAAGCTCAGCGGAGAAAACAACTAACGCTTTCGCATAGCTCAACAAGTGAACATTTAGCCACCCTTGCATTTTTTTCTTCAGTTTCGTAAAATCAGAATAAAATTGATTTTTATGTATGGGAAACGCCGCTATGCTTACTCAACTTTTTAGAAGAGGATTAAAACAAACATGAAAAACACGCTTCCGCCTGAAATTGAGTCCCTTTGCGTTCTGAAGCAGGGCGATCAAAAAGTTCCGTTGTGGCCTTACGTCGCGGCGGTGTCCGGACATCGTTCGTTTGCGAAGCCGGGCGAGGTCGAGGGCTTGCCAGGATACGAACTTGAAACTATCATGACAGCGTTCCGAAAAGAACTGGAAGCTCTTGCCCAATTGTGGAAAGACTCGTGCAAGGGCGTTAACGCGCCGTTTATTCTTCTCACCGGCATGGCTGAAGGCGCAGATCAGCTGGCGGCAGAGGTCGCTTTGGATCTTCCTGCGGAACTGAACGTCAAAGTTATAGCCATTTTACCGATGGAGAAGGAACTGTTTAAGCTGACCCTTGCCGAGGAGAATCGGGACACATTCGAAAAATTACTGGAACGCGTGCACATGACTTACTCGCTTCCAATGAAGAAGAAACCCGGCGACAACGGCTATGAAGAATATATCGCCATGCTGACTGATGTAAATAATACCGATACCGAGGATTTGCGTCAGACTCAGTACGAAATGCTGAGCAAGTTCTTGGCGTTGCACAGTCACGTTCTCTTCGCATTATGGGATGGAATAGACTTGTCAGAAACGAGCCCCGGGGGAACGTCAACGGCGCTGCACTACAAACTCGAAGGAAACACGAAAGTTCAGACTCAGTCGGATCTTCTGACCTACACCTCGGTTGGACCGGTGGTTCATTTTCTGCTCCCTCGCAATAACGAAGAGAATCGGAAAAGGAAAGATTCGTTTATCAAAATGGACAATCCCGATGAAATTCCGGTGTTTTACTGGTCGAAACGCGATTTGTGGGACAAAAAGAATAAGCGTTATTTCTTCCCGACCCTTGACTATATGACCGAGAAAAACCGGTGTATAACAAGAGTTTCCAGTATGCAGGAAGTCATCGACACGATTGAGCGTATTGGGGAACTGAACTTCCATTCGTTAAATCATATGCAGGACATCCAGGGTAAATTGGCGCAATCCAGAACGTATCTGTTTGAATGTCGCGAATCTGCAGAAGATTACTGCGATGCTGAAACAGAAGTTCTTATTAACCACTACGCATACGCGGATCAGCTGGCAGAATGGTTCAAGAAGGGAATGCTGCGAATTGTCGATTTCTATTTCCTTGGAGTAGCGTTGTTTTTTGTCAGCAGCGCGCTGCTGTCGTCGTTATGGGAGATTCGTCAAAATGGCTGGGGAACAACGACGCCGTTCAGCTTTGTAAACAAAGGAAAAGACACCTGTTGCGACATGCTTTTTTCGTTCCCGTGTCCGACGATTTTGTACTGGGTTTCCATTCTCGGGTTCGCAGGCGTTTATGCGTGGGCTGTATACCGGAAATACCGTCCGCGTTTCTATCGATCCCGTGCAGTTGCCGAGGCTTTGAGAGTTCAGATATTCTGGCGGATTGCAGAGATGGGCGATTGCGTTTCTGGGCACTATAGAAGCCATCAGCTTCC
>JAZRTH010000319.1:0-3593 GCA_045651945.1 Thermoguttaceae bacterium | reverse complement strand
TTCGTAATCGTTGGAGGTCGTGACCCTCTGACGGGGTCAGCTTTTAGACGGTCGGTGCAGTTCTCCCCGCAGTATACTCGGACCGCACTCGTCGGGCGACGATGACGGAGCGGTTTATATCAGAGCCTGGCTCCCGCAAGCGCGTCAGGCGTGGGTGATTGACAGTCGGGGGGACGTTATCGCGCCGCTGCGTAAAGTTCACCCGGCTGGGCTGTTTGAGGCGGCGTGCCGTCAGTTTAAGATATCCGATTTTTCCAATTCCTCCAACACAAAAGTTTATCGATTTCGCGTCGCTGACAAGAAAGGTTCCGTCATGACAAAAGAAGATCCGTACCAGTTCCCCTCGCTGTTAACCGATTACGACCGCTATTTATTGGGCGAAGGTCAGCATTGGAAATCCTACGACAAACTCGGCGCTCACGTCTGCAAAAACAAGGGCGTCGAAGGCGTCAATTTCCTGGTTTGGGCGCCCAACGCCCGGTCAGTCAGCGTAATTGGCGATTTCAACGGCTGGGATAAATCGGCGTCGCCCATGCAAAACGTCGATTCCACCGGCTATTGGGAACTGTTCGTACCGAATCTCAAGCCCGGCGCGCTGTACAAGTTTGCCGTCAATCAGAACGGGAACTGGGTCGAAAAGTTTGACCCGCACGCCTTTGCCAGCGAATGCCCGCCTCAGACGGCGTCTAAAGTTGCGAACTTGTCAACGTACAAATGGCAGGATAAATCGTGGCTGGAACAGCGTGCTCAATGGGATTGGCTTCACAAACCGATTTCCATCTACGAATGTCATTTAGGGTCGTTCAAAAAGCCGGACGCCAGCCAGCTCAAAGACGGTCTTAATCCGGAAACGGGTACGCATTGGCTGTCCTATCGACAGATTGCAGACGTTCTCATTCCGCACGTCAAAAAGCTGGGATACACTCATATTGAGATCATGCCGGTGGCGGAACATCCGCTCACAGCGTCGTGGGGATACCAGATTGTCGGGTATTTCTGCCCGACGGCGCGATACGGGAAACCGGAAGATTTCATGTATCTGGTTGACAAATGTCACGAAGCCGGGATTGGCGTTATTATGGACTGGGTTCCCGCCCATTTCCCCAAAGACGCTAACGGCTTGGCGCGTTTTGACGGCACGGCTCTGTACGAACATCAAGACCCGCGTCAGGGCGAACACCGCGACTGGGGTACGTACATTTTCAACTACAGCCGATACGAAGTCCGCAACTTCCTCATTTCCAACGCTCTGTTTTGGCTGGATAAATATCACATCGACGGATTGCGCGTTGACGCGGTTGCGTCGATGCTCTATCTGGACTACAGCCGCAAAGAGGGCGACTGGGTTCCCAACGAGTTCGGCGGCCGAGAGAACCTCGCGGCGGTCAGCTTCCTCAAAATGATGAACGAGCAGGTCGGGATTCAGTACCCCGGCGTTCTGACCATTGCAGAAGAATCCACCGCCTGGCCGGGCGTGAGCCGTCCAACTTACGTTGGCGGTTTGGGCTTCTCGTTGAAATGGAACATGGGCTGGATGAACGACACGCTTCGCTATTTCCGCAACGATCCCGTTTATCGAAAGTACCATCAAAACAATCTGACGTTCAGCTTGATGTACGCTTTCAGCGAGAACTTTGTTCTGCCGTTGTCGCATGACGAAGTCGTTCACTGCAAGGGCGCGCTGATCAACCAAATGCCGGGCGACATGTGGAAAAAGTACGCCAATTTGCGCCTCTTGACAGCGTATCAGTGGACGCATCCCGGGAAGAAGCTGCTCTTTATGGGAGCGGAACTGGGACAGTGGACGGAATGGGATTTCGACAACGAACTGGACTGGAACCAGCTTCAGTACGATTCTCCGCAAGGGCTTGTCCGTATGACGGGAGACTTAAACAGTCTGTACAAAAACGAACCGGCTTTGCATGAACTTGAGTTTGACTGGGAAGGGTTCGAATGGATCGACTGTAACAACTCCGACGCCAGTACGCTGTCGTATTTGAGAAAGTCGAAGTCCGGCGAGTTCATTGTCGTCGTTGCCAACTTCACGCCGATTGTTCGATACGACTTCTGGGTCGGCGTTCCGAAATCCGGGACGTACGAGGTCATTTTTAACTCCGATTCCTCGTATTATTCCGGGTCAAACGTCGGTCAGGCGTTTGTCAAAGCAACGGCGGTTGAATGTCAGGGGCGCCCGGCGTCAATGCAGATTACGCTCCCGCCGCTGGCTCTTGTCATGTTCAAGCTGGTTAAGAACGATGATGCAACGGAGGATTCAACTGAACAGGACGAATCGCTCGTTGAAGAATCTGACAAGACAAAAGATGTAAAAACGTCTAAATAACAGTAATGCTAAGATTCGGTTTTAATCATGGCAAACAGAACTACAATTCGATGCAACGTCTGCGGATGTGAAACGGCTGTCAGCAACATTCAACCCGGCGGGAAAGTATTCTGTTTCCATTGCGGACGTTTAATAACGGATTCTTACCAGCCGGACATGGAATATCAACAAAGCGTTAATTGCCAGCAGGGAATGGAATTCCAACAATCTCCGCAGTCGTCTTCGATTCCGGATGGACGCGTTATTCCTCCGCCTTTGCCAATCAATAACTCCTACATCCAACAGGATAACGCGCCGAAACCGCCTCAGCCAAGCTGGATGACCGAACCGTATATTCGCGTCAACTGGAAACGCATTGGATATACAATCAAGATAACGTTCAAAGCGATTGTTACATTCTTTTCCAAACGTTTGGCGGAATTTCGGGAAGGGCTTCGTTCAGACGCCGCGCCGACAACCGAACCGTTACAACAGCCGGGAGAACAACAAAACGTTCCACCGATGCAGAACGTTACATCTCAACAGACGACTCCGGAACCGGAAGTCCCATTTGGATACGTTGACAGGCGTCAGGCGCGAATGCAGCAGTCGTTCTCTCGAAATTTTGCCGATACGGGAGCGATTCCCGTTCCGCCGTCCAATCCAAATTATTCCCAGCAGAGAATTGACAACTCGTTTTCCAACTCGTTTGCTGACACGGGCGCAATTCCCGTGCCGCCGTCCAATCCAAATTATTCTCAGCAGCGGATTGATCAGTCGTTTACGAAATCGTTCCAGGAAGAAGATAAAAAACAAGCATAAAAATGCGTTTATAAAAACTCAGCGAGGATTATGAGACCGCGCAAGGCGGAATTAGAATCCTCGCTGTTTTCTTTAATTATTCAACATATAGTCCAATCAGATTTCTGACGGCAGCTCGTAGCCCTTGCGGCGTTCTCGGTCGAGCATGGCGTTGGCGTCGGCGGAATCGAAAACTTCTTTTTCCGGATCCCACTTGAGGGAATGCCCAACGTATCGGGCGATGTTGAGCATGTGACATACCGATGCGCTGCGGTGAGCGTATTCGCAATCGGAAATGGGCGTTCCGCCAAACTTGATGCAGTCGATCCAGTTGCGAATCTGAGCGTCGTGTCCCTGTTTTTTGGTCAGCAGTTCAGGAACTTCGATCTTGTTGACTTGATCGACGAGTTCTTGCGGATTGGCGGTAACCTTGTTGCGCCAGATTTCCATTTTGCCTTTTTCTCCAAAGAAG
>JAZRTH010000318.1:0-3841 GCA_045651945.1 Thermoguttaceae bacterium | reverse complement strand
AACCCGGACGTTATCGGCAAGGCGGAAATTATTCTTGCCAAACAGCGTAACGGCGCCGTCGGCGACGTAGAAGTTCTCTGGCGCCCGCAGTACACGAAGTTCGTTAACAAGTACACGCAAAGGGTCGGAGATTTTGATTCCTATTCCGGGGGTGTTTGAGTTAGGAATTAGGAGTGAGGAGTGAGGAGTTAACGCTTCGCGTTCCTCAATGGCTGTGAGCGGACCTGTCCGTTCTCGCGCGTCTTCGCCCGTTTTTTTACATGAAATCCACGAAAACCTGAAGTTAAACTAACCATGAATACTACAATTCCAACCATCACACTCGCGAACGGCGTCGAAATGCCGCAAATCGGCTACGGCGTATATCAGATTTCACCCATTGAGACGGAACTGTGTGTTACAGAAGCTCTCCGCGCCGGTTACCGAATGATCGATACCGCACAGGTCTACAAGAACGAAGAAGGCGTTGGCGCCGGCGTCGCCAAAAGCGGTCTGAAGCGTGAGGAGGTCTTCCTGGTCTCCAAGATCTGGATTTCCAACTACGGCGACGTCCGGACGACCGAAGCGCTCGACGAGTCGCTTCGCCGCCTTAATACAGACTACGTGGATCTGATGCTCCTGCACCAGCCCTTCTGCGACCGCTACGGCGCCTGGCGCGCCCTTGAAAAGGCTTATAAAGCCGGCAAATGCCGCGCCATCGGCGTGAGCAACTTCTTCGCCGACCACATCGTAGATCTTGCTGTCAACAACGAAATCGCCCCGATGGTAAACCAGATGGAAACGCACGTATTCCAGCAGCGCAAGACTCTCCGTCCGTTCCTGGACGAACTGAACTGCCGCTTGATGGCGTGGGGACCGCTTGCCGAGGGAAAGAACGGCTTCTTTACGAACCCGGTTCTCGCGGAGATCGGCAAAGCGCACGGCAAGTCTATCGCGCAGATCGCGCTGAGATTTCTCCTTGAGAAGGGCATAATCGTTATCCCCAAAACAACGCACGCTGACCGGATGCGCGAAAACCTCGACGTTCTTGGCTTCTCGCTTGCTGCGGACGAAATCGCCGCCATCGAAACGCTTGACGCCGACAAGAGTCTCTTCTTCGACCACCACGCCGGCGCTGTCGCCAAACAGTTTGTAACGGAGTGGCGCGGTCTGGCGGATTGAAGCGTCCGGACACTCTGCAGTCGCTTATATTCCCTACAATAGCTTATAAGATATGAAAAAGATTTCTTTTGTCCTTTTGTTATGCGCGTTTTCATCGTCGCTTTTTGCGGAGCCGATTGACCGTTACGCGGTCGTTGGTCGTCACGCCATTACCAGTAACGAGGTAAACCTGGAGATTCCGCTGGGAAACGGCGAGTTCTGTTTTAACGTCGACCGGACGGGACTTCAGACGACGCGCGGGAATACAATGTCTCACTGGGGCTGGCATTCCTTCCGGGTGCCAAAAGGATTTACTCCCGCCGACGTTCCCCCGACAGGAACGTTTCAGCAGGGACGCAACAAGCCACATGAGGGCGATAATTCGTTCACGCCAGAAAAAGAACCGCTGCGCAATTGGCTTCGCCAGAATCCGCACCGCGCCGATCTGGGGCGAATCCGTCTCGTTCGCGTTGTAGACGCTTCCTCCGTTGAGGCGATCGCGGATTCTGAAATTCAAAACGTTCAGCGGCGTCTTGACCTCTGGACGGGGCTGCATACGACGGAGTTTCAGCTGGACAGTCAGCCCGTTCGAGTCGAAACGCTCGTAAGGATGGATTCGGACTGCGTCTGCGCTCGGATTGAATCCCCGCTAATCGCTCAAAAGAAAATCGCTGTTTCGATAGATTTCCCATATCCGACTACCAGGATGGCGCGCTATTCCGGCGACTTCACCGTTCCAGAGAAACACACAACCCAGGTTGAAACAGGGAACACATCGCATTCAGCTCAAATCCAGCGCAAAGTCGACAATTTCATCTATACGTTTTGCGTGGACTGCGCGGAAAACTGCGCCATGGAAGTCAACGCGGAACGTCACGAAGTGACGATTACAGCAACCGGAAACGTCTGCGAATTCGCCTGCGCGTTTTATGACGGATTGCCGAAAATTGAAAGGGAAGCTATTCAGTCGTTTGAAGATTTGAAAGTTCAAACTGCCGCAGCGTGGGAAAAGTTCTGGAAGTCCGGCGCGGCTATTGATCTTTCGCTTAGCAAAGACCCTCGCTGGAAGGAACTGGAACGCCGAATCGTTCTTTCGCAGTACCTCATGAGAACGAACTCTGCCGGAAGTTATCCGCCTCCAGAAACAGGTCTGCTTGGAACGGATCCATGGGGCGGTCGATACCACGGCGAAATGATTTACTGGCATCTGGCGCACTACGCGCTTTGGGATCGGCTGGAACTGTCGGATCGGGCGCTGGACTGTTACAAAAAGAACCTTCCCATCGCAAAACAGCTTGCCCGCCAGCTTGGTTATGACGGCGCTCAGTGGCAGAAAGCAACCGGACCGGAAAGCCGAACTGCGCCATGGGTCGGGAATCAGGTTCTGCTTTGGAAAGAGCCTCATCCGATGATTTTCGCAGAACTCGAGTACCGAAACCGACCGACTCAGGCAACGCTCGACCGCTGGGCGGAAATCCTCGACGAAACCGCTAAGTACATGGCTTCGTATCCGACGAAGGACGAGTCAGGCGTCTGGCATTTGGATCCGGTCATGCCTCCGAGCGAAACCGGAATTACGTGTGACAGCGCGTTCGACCTGGCGTACTGGCGTTTTGCTCTGCGCGAAGCTAACCTCTGGCGGGAACGTATGGGAAAAAATCGCGTTAAAGAATGGGACGAGATCGCAGATAATCTTGCGCCTCTCCCGACTCTTCCAGGACTTCCAGAGAACGAAACCGTCTGGATTCATTCCGCCGAATGGCTCGATTCATACGAACGCTTGAACTGGGAGCATCCGAACGTTGTCGGCGTTTATGGAATGATCCCGCCGACAGAAGGCGTGGATCCGGAAACGTCGCGGCGAACCGTGAAGAAGGTTTATCAAACATGGCGTTGGGACCGCGTTTGGGGCTGGGATTTCCCTTGGACTGCCATGTGTGCAGCGAGAACCGGCGAGACAGAGATCGCTGTCGAGATACTGCTTCATAAAAGCCCGAGAAACGCCTACGACCTGCGCGGCGTCAACGCAAACAATCCGTGTCCGTACCTGCCGGGAAACGGTGGTCTGCTGTACGCGATCGGCATGATGGCTGGCGGCTGGGACGGCGCGCCGGAAGTTGACCGTTCCAAAGGCGAAGCCCCCGGATTCCCGCGAAACGGTCAGTGGTATATAAAAGCGGAAGGGTTTAAGCCCGCGCCGTAGCGGCGAAGCGCCCCCGATGGTTATGCGCAGGTCAGTCCGCACACGGATTTAACCGATTAGACGGATTTTCGCCGATTGGTTAATGGAAGGCGGTAATGGAGTTCGCGAAGCGAACGGAATTACGCATTCGCCGATAGGCGAACAAAACGCCGGAATTACGATACCGTTAGAGTTTATCAACCGTTGGAAGGCGGTAACGGAGCGAACGCAGTGAGCGCAGTTACGCTTCCGGGTGTAACCATTACCCCATTGTAATAACGCCAGAATAGATTATAATGATGCTATACAATTTTCCTAGGAGATAATTATGGCAGTACCAGATTTTCAAAGTATGATGTATCCTCTGCTGAACTACGCTTCAGATGGGAAGGAACATCAAATGCGTGATTTTAAAAGTATTATTTGTAATCATTTCAATTTGTCAAAAGACGAAACAAATGAAAAGAATAATAGTGGAACACCACGTTATGCAAGTAAAGTCTATTGGGCTGTAAATTG
>JAZRTH010000317.1:0-4564 GCA_045651945.1 Thermoguttaceae bacterium | reverse complement strand
CCTCGCAACAGCTCAAGCGCTGTCGTTTCTGAATCCGACGGCGTTGACCTGACCGCGTTTTTAAACATCTCCGGTCAGATTATTTTCACCAAGATTCGTCAGGCGTATCAGAACGAAGCCTTTGTTCTGAGCAAAGCCGTCAGTACGATTCCCACTCGCTTTAGCGGCGAGAAGATTCCCGGCATCGGACGACTGGGCGACGAGGCGATGGAAGTCGCGCCGGGCATGCCCTACCCCAACGCAGGACTGTCGGAAGAGTACACCGAGACGCCGGAAACCGTCAAGCGAGGTCTGATCGTTCCGATTACCCGCGAGGCGATTTTCTTTGACCGTACCAACCTGATTCTCCGCCGGGCGGAAGAAGCGGGCGAGGCGCTGGGACTCAACAAGGAAAAGCGCATTCTCGACTGCGTCTTGGGCATTACCAATACGTACAAGTTCAACGGCTCGTCCTACAACACGTACTATTCCGCCGGCGGAAGCCCCTGGATTAACGCCCTGGCAAGCAACGAGCTGGTCGATTACAAAAACGTCGACAAGGCAGAACAGCTTTTCGCCGACGCTCTCGATCCGACTACCGGCGAGCCGATTCTCATTCAGCCGAAATCCGTACTCGTCATGCCGGCTTACCGGTTCGCCGCCGCCAAGACGTTCCTCGACGGAGACGTTACGTTCAACCTGTCGACGTCGCAGTCGATTAAAACCCGCAACCCGCTGCGTCATTACGACGTCATGGAAAGCGCGCTGGCGTACCGACGCCTGGTCGCCTCCGGCGTGAACGCAGCCGACGCGAAGAAGTACTGGTACCTCGGCGACTTCAAAAAGGCGTTTGCGTACATGGAAAACTGGCCCATCAGCGTGACTCGCTCCGTAGTCAATTCCGACGCCAACTTTGAACGCGACATTCTCGTCCGTTACAAGGCGTCCGAACGCGGCGTCCCCGCCGTTCTCGACCCGCGCTACGTTGTTAAATGCACGGGATGAATTAATGAGGAGCTATTAGCTCCTAGCTACTAGCTCCTAGCTTTGTGATTTTGGATTCAAACCTTAACAATTAACCCTAAGCGCTACTAGCCCACAAGCTAATAGCTAATGGCTAGTAGCTAGTAGCTTATCTCCCATGCTCTATCAGCCTCCCCCCGTCGCCAAGACGGCAGAAATTACGATTTCCTCTGCCAGCGTCACCCTGTCGCTGGCGAACAATACGCTTTATACGTTCAGTTCCAATGCCATTACAGAGATTAACCTGTCCGCCGCCTCCGGGATGAAGTACAGCGGATTTGAATTCGCCAGCGGCCCAACCGCGCCGACGTTTTCCTATCCCGCCGACGGCGTCAACGACTGGATTTTTGAAGGGGCGGACTGCTCCGACGGCGTCTTCGTTCCCGCCGCCTCGACCCGGTACCGCGTCGCAATTGAACAGGGATTCGGAACGTATATTGGAACCGTCCAGAAAGTGAGCGTTATAGAATGACCTACACTCTGACCAACAACTGCCTCGTTCCCGTCCGATCGATTCGACACGAGAACCGGCGCATCGCCAACCCGCCCGACGCGCTCGTCGTCCAGCTCGGATTGGGATACCCCTTAATCACAACCCCCGTTCCGGACTACAACCCCGAAACCCAGTACGTTATAAAATCATGGCGACAAGAAGAATCCGCCATCGTCGAAGTCTGGACGGTAAATGAGATTATGGAGTGCGACGCCTTGGCGTCGCTTTCATAACCATAACCGACGAGAATAACGAAAGACGTAATTCGCGCCAACAACGTAATGTAAATAATAAAATATTTCAAAGCGTAATTTGCACGAAATACATATTTGGAAATTCTTAACTTTTTTCTTGGAAAAGCGACGGCAAGCCGTCGCACTCCAAAACCCTTTAAAAGCGACGGCAAGCCGTCGCACTCCAAACAAATGATCAAAAACCAATCAGCTACGATTCCGTTTTTTGTGTACAATCCGTCGGACGGGAGTCCTGTAACGGGGGCGACGTCGATCAGCGTTTACGTGTCGCTGGACGGCGGCGCTCCGGCGCTGGCGACGAATTCGGCGGTGGAAGTCGACGCCAGTCATTCGCCCGGGATTTATAAAATCGTTCTGACCGCGGCGGAAATGAACGCGGACGTTGTCGTGCTGTCGTTTACGCACGCGACAGCCGCGGCGATGCCGATGACGATCGTTACCGTCCCGGCGGTTCCGTCGGTCGAGCAGATTCAGTCCGGGCTGTCGACCCTGACCGCCGCCGACATCCCGACGCCCAGTCAGATCGCCGACGCGGCTCTGTCCCGGTCCGTTGCCAACGTCGAGGCGACCGCAGCGGAACATTCCCTCACGACTCTGATTTTGGGCGCGCTGGAAAGCAAGCTCAATGCGGATAAAACGTGGTCGATTTACCGGACGGACGGTCAGACGCTTCACGCGACCAAAAACGTCAGCACGGACGCCGGCGCCGAGCCGGTAACGGGCGTTGAGTAAGCTTTTAGCTCCTAGCTCCTAGCTTCTAGCTTTGCTATTTGAGCTTCCAGCTTTAAATTATTAACTACCGGTAACCAAGCTAATGGCTAGTAGCTAACAGCTAGTAGCTTAATTATCATGAACGCATCCTTTTTCGATATTTTACGACGCATCCTGTTTTGGAAGTTCTGTCCAAGACGATTTCAGTTTCAGTTTGGGTCGGTTGAAGCCGCCTGCGTATTTGTTCCGACCGCGGAGAAGCAGGCTGTTGTTAAGAGCTTTTAGCTACTAGCTCCTAGCTTCTAGCTTGGAGATTTTTACTCCCAGCTTTAAACATTACACTTAGAACTACCAGTAACCAAGCTAATGGCTAATAGCTAGAAGCTAATAGCTAATTCCCCATGCACGACTATCACGCAACAGTATTTCAAAACGGGACGGCGACGTTTATGGCGCGCATTGTCGACATCAACTCAACGCCGATTAAACAGTCCGACGTCGATTCCATAACCTACAGCGTCTATTTGCTCAACGAAGGCAAGCCGGAATCGCGAACCGTCAACCCTTTTCATTCCAACAACGAGCTGAACGTCTCGGACGTTCTGTTTAATCAACTGCAAAAGAATCCCCACTGGACGGAGGACGACCAAGGATACAATTTTTGCTGGACGTTGCTCGGCAGCAGACGCCCGTGCCCCTTTGAACTGGCGGGACGGCATTACCTGGTCGAGATCAAACTCGAAACCAAAAGGATCCCGTTTCTCGTCCGGTACAGATTGTTTGTTTTATAAAGTAGATGGAAGGCGGTAACGAAACGACCAACGGGAGTGGAGTTACGCAGTTCGCCGAAGGCGAACCAAATAATTTGAACCCAACGTTTTGTTCGCCTGTCGGCGGTGCGAAGCCGCACGGGCAGAAGGACAAGGTTTTGCCTCCGAATAAGCCTGTTTCGGCGCTACCCGCTTCCAATCAGGAACCGACCTTGTCGGTGCGTAATTCCGTTCGCTTCGCTCACTTCATTACCGCCTTTCATCCTCTTGCAACACCCAAAATCCTCGTAGTTCATGAACGAAACCATTTCACGAATTTAGCATCATCCATGAATCATGCTCAGTCATACTGCAGATCAATAAAACGTATGCGCAATAGCGCCGGTTTATTGCCGTCCGCTTATCAACAGGTGGAGTATCTGCAATCGAGCGGAACTCAGTATATTGTAACAAGCGTGCCAATAGCAAGCTATGTAGAAACGCACTGCACTGGAATACTTTCGGGAACTAATACGGATTTAGTTTCACTGGTTGGAGGGCGGAACCATAACAGCGGCTACGGGCGATATATTGTATTTAGTCCGCAATATTCAAAGCTGCGACTTGCCTACGGGGAAGTAAATGTTAATCTTAACTATGCCAGCGGCGACGTCTTATACGAGATTATTTTTAATGATTCAACTCACAAAGTATATATTGACGGCGTTCAGGCTGCTGCTTTTGGAAGCGTATCGCTAGACGTGGCGGGACAACAAAATATAACTCTGTTTGGTCTGAGCGGATATGACGGCTCACATGTTGACTTTTTAGCGATTGGGAAGCTGTATAGCGTCTCTTTTTACAATAATACAAACGGCAAACAGCTGGGAGACTACATTCCTTGTTATCGAAAGTCTGACAACAAACCCGGTATGTATGACTTGATTACAACAACATTTTTTACAAACGCCGGAACGGGCGAATTTACAGTAGGAAACATTATTTAATTAAAGGCAGTAGGCAGTAGGCAGTAGTAGTTCGCCTAACGGCGAATGCGTAATTCCGCTCACGTTGTTCGCTCCATTACCGCCTTTCAATCCTCTCGCAACTCGCTACTCGCCACTCGCAACTATCATGAACGAAACAATACTTCGCACCATACACGCTCAGATTCTGGAAAGAATCGCTGAAATTACCGCATCGCCCAAACCGACGTACAGCATCGACGGGCAGGAAATCAAATGGACGGAATACCTCAAGTCCTTACGCGAAACCGCCGCCTGGATTGAACAGCGCCTCAATTCACAGCAGCCGTTTGAGATTGTTAGCAGGGGTCAATGAGCTATTAGCTTCTA
>JAZRTH010000316.1:0-4089 GCA_045651945.1 Thermoguttaceae bacterium | reverse complement strand
GGGCGTGGCGCTGGTGCGGCTGTCGGATAAAAAGACGCTGTTCTATACGCGAGTTGGCGGCAACCCGCATTCCGCCGCTCTGCTGCCAGACGGCAATATTGCGTCCGTTTCCAGCTCCGGGGTCGTTCGTCTCTATACGGTTCCAGAACAGTTTACAGACCCGAACGTCCCGTATACCGATTACCCGCTTTACGGCGGGCACGGCCTGGTCTGGGACGCTCAGTCCAAACTGCTGTGGGGGCTGGGATATGTTGAACTCGTCGCATACGAGTACAATTTCGATAAACAGAACCCGAAGCTGACCAAAGTTCAATCCTATCCGTTACGGGGAACCCCCGGCTTGGGCGGGCACGACCTGTATCCCGTCCCCGGCAGTCGACTTTTCCTCATTACCGGCAACGGCGCCGCCATTTTCGATCTGGAAACCAAGCAGTTCACAACCATCTGGAAGAACGCCGGCTCTCGAACCGAGATTTACGATACGAAAATCAACGATTTTGCAAAGATGGGGGAAAGCGACCACAAACCTGTCGTGAAGATGACGCAGGGACCCAAAAGCCTTTCTCTGACGCCGTCCGGCGCGTTTATTGTCCTCGCTCCGACGAACAGCTACCATACCGATACGATTCGTTACATGAACAAACCGCTCACCGCCGTCGGAAAGCATACCGGCGCCCGCTACTACAAAGCCCGCTGGTGGATTCCCAACGCGTTCTCCGACGGAGAGGAAAAAACGGTAAACGAGTAAACTAAATTCAGACTTTTTTCAAGAAGTAAATAGAAGGAAATTCAAAATGTCTATTTCTTATAATGATGAACAGGGCAATAACTCTTTGCAGGAACAATACGAGGACGTGATCGAAACGCAACAGGAAAATGCTGAGCAGACGACGCCAGAAGACAGCGCAGTTTCAACCGATGAAAGTCTTGGCGAGCAGGAAAACTCAATGGAGCCGGACGCTCCGGAGGGTGATGCGCCCCCAGCTGAAAGCGCTGGAGCGCCAGAAGTACGCATTCAGCAGCCTAATGAGATAGCAAAATTTTCTGAGATGTTGCGTAAATCGAAAAACATAATCCTCCATGGCGCCCCTGGAACTGGTAAGACCTTCCTTGCCCAAGAAATCGCCGCCGATATTATCAGCAATGGTCATTGTTTTAAATATGATGCTCTTTCGGATGATCAGAAACACCAGGTAGGGTTTGTACAGTTCCATCCGAGTTACGACTATACAGATTTTGTCGAAGGACTGCGCCCCGTAGAGAATCCAGTAAAGAATGATGGTACAATAGTCTTTAAACTGCAGGACGGCATTTTCAAAAAGTTTGTTGATGACGCCAGAAAGAATTATGAGGATGCTCATAAATCAAAGGAGGAGCTTGAAAAAGAAAATACTATTGAGGAATCCATGGATGAGTTCTTCTCAAGTATTGATTCTGGCGATGATACTTTCAATCTCAAACTGGGTAACAAATTCACAGTTACAAGTTATGATGAAAAGTGGATCAATATATCGATTCCGAAAAATAAAACTATCAAGGAACTCTCGCTGAAAGTTGATGATCTAAAAAAATTGCTTGAATCCGATAACAACTTCACAAAGAGTAAGGCAATTTCAACATTCTTCAAAAGGTCTGTAAGGCAACATGACTCCTATTACTTTATTCTTTTTCAAAAGATTAAAGAGATTATGGAGAATAAGAAGAAAAGTGGCGTATCCTCAACCGAGGCAAAACCAAGAGTACGGAAAAATTATGTCTTCATAATTGACGAGATCAACCGCGGCGAGATTTCCAAAATCTTCGGAGAACTGTTCTTTGCCATTGAGCCGGGTTACAGAGGTAAAAAAGGCAAGGTTTCGACGCAATATGCGAACATGCATACCGACAAGAACGAGAAGTTTTATATCCCGGAGAATGTGTATATTATCGGCACGATGAACGATATCGACCGCTCTGTGGACAGCTTTGATTTTGCAATGCGAAGACGTTTCCGCTTTATTGAGCTAAAGGCAAAAGACAGATTAGAGATGCTTGATTCTTTGGAAGAGTACAAAAAAGAAACTGTTCAACGCATGGATGCGCTGAATAATAAAATTACTGAACATCTGAACGATAATTACCATATCGGTCCAGCGTATTTCCTGAAGCTGAAGGATTTGGACTATAACTTTGATCTGCTTTGGACAGATTATCTGCAGCCGCTTCTTCAGGATTATATCCAGGGAATGCATAAAGAAAAAAACATTATGAAGCAGTTTAAAGAAGCGTACAATAACAAGAAGTCGACTGAGGACAGCGCCAATGAAGCCGCGAGAGAATAAGAAGCCTCGAAAGATTAACGATACTTCGCTCGAGATTGAGGATAACTCACAATATAAAGACGACCTCTCGGAGATTAAGAATCTTAGAGACGCGATTGTCAATAAAACGCTGGGAACATTAGAGAAAATTTTGGTTTTTCCAGAACGTGTCGAAGACTCCGAAGATCTCACGCAGGATCAAATGATTCTTCGGTGCGTAAATAGCGAGTATCGTTCCGGGAATGTAATGGGATTTATCGGTCTTGAAAATGAGCGTCTAATTATCAAATCGCGTTTCAGCGGCAAGGGTAAAGACTACTTCTTTCAGTATCTTCTTGAACGGATATTGGAAATTCCAAACATTGTGGATTTGAAAACAGACGCTGATCAGAGTAACCAGCTGTTCAATTATCTGCTGTTTGTGTTTCCTTGGTACTTGAAAGAAGCGATACGAAAAGGTCTTTTCAAAAAGTATGTACGTAACAGGTACAATGATTGTAATGTGAAAGGGACAATTGATATTGCAAGACATATTAAACTCAACACGCCTTTCACCGGTCGCATCGCATACAGTCAGCGAGAGTTTTCATACGACAATTATCTTATGGAGCTGGTTCGGCATACGATTGAGTATATCAAAGAGAAACCATACGGTAAAACGATTCTCTCCAAAGTGAAGGACGAGGAGAGTAAAGTTATAGAGGCAACGCCGCGCTATGAGCGTCATGACCGCCAAAAGATTATAGAGGCAAATAAAAAGAACGTTCTCCGCCATGCGTATTTCCGCGAGTATATTGCTCTTCAGCGGCTGTGTCTTTTGATTCTTCAGAACCAAAAACATCAGATTGGTTCGGGGTCTCGTCAAATATACGGAATTCTGTTTGACGGAGCCTGGCTGTGGGAGGAATATGTCAATTCCCTCATACAAGACAAGTTCTATCATCCGAGGAATAAAGGCGGAATGGGCGCGCAACGTTTATTCAATAATGAAGGATTGATCTATCCGGACTTTATAAGCCGGGATGCTGAAACGAGAATAATCGCCGACGCAAAGTACAAGCCTGTCGACAACATCGGGAACAAGGACTATTTACAAGTCTTGGCTTATATGTTCCGGTTCGACGCCAAAAAAGGGTATTATCTTTATCCCGAATCAAAGGGAAATGACGATGTGGAACTTAAGTTGAATAAAGGTTCAACTTTTGAAAGCAACGTTTCGCCTCGAGACGATATTCGCGTTATAAAGCATGGTCTGAGAATTCCAACGAACGCTGAGAATTACGAGTCGTTTGTAACTCAGATGGCGGAGAACGAGAAAACGTTCCAAAGTGCGTTTACGGGGATAAAAACAGCGTGAACGGCGGTTATAGCGGAGGGTGTGGGCACGCCTGATCGTTTCAGTATCTTTTTCTCCCGCCCTCCGATGGAGGACAAGAGAAAAAGAGTATTTGACGATATTCTTTTGTTGTGTTTTCTTTTTCCGTGGGTTAAAACCCACGGCTAGAAATATTGAACCGCTACGCGGTTCTAGTGGAACGCTTCGCGTCTGATTAAAAAACTTCGCGAACATTCTCCGCGCCTCCGCATCTCCGCGTGAGATTTTTAATTTACATTCGTTTCTCTCATGCCCACGGGTTTACACCCGTGGCTCGCCTAAGCGTAACTGCGTTCGCTTCGCTCCCTCCGTTACTGCCTTCCATTTCTTTGCGAACTTCGCGGACTTTGCGTGAGGTTTTTAATTTACATTCGCTTCGCTCATGCCCACGGGTTTACACCCGTGGCTCGCCTA
>JAZRTH010000315.1:0-2766 GCA_045651945.1 Thermoguttaceae bacterium | reverse complement strand
TTATCAACATGCCCCTTAACGAAGTCGGACATCTCGCCCACGGCGAAGAACTCGGCTTGGGTACGATGAACCCGCCCAAGGAATCCATCAAGACGATCAACCTCAAGAAACGAACCAATTAGCAATTTGTAATGCGAAATGCGTAATGCGTAATGCGTAATGCGTAATTATATGAGAGGAAAAGCTTTTTTGAAAAAAAGGTTATTCCCCTCAAACTCCCCTTTCCAAAAAACTTTAGTAAGGGGAGAAAATTAGGTAGGAACGACAATTAACCAATCGGCGAAAATCCGTTTAATCCGTAAAATCCGTGTGCGGACTGACCCGCAGAGGAATTGAGAGCCGCTACTTTGCCGCGGGGTACGACCCCAGTATTTCCAGCCGCACTGAGCGTTTTCCAAGCGCGTCGATGGCGCGGCGTATCTTCAGGTCCTTAAAGTGCCCTTCCATCTCGGCAAAGAACAGGTACTCGTTGTCGGTTCCGTGTACCGGGAACGATTCAATCCAGGTCAGATTGAGATGGTTTCTCTTAAAGATGTTTAACGCGTCCGCTAACGACCCGGCAACGTGCTTTAACTGGAACATGAGCGCGGTCTTGTCGTTGCCTTTCCGGTCGTAAGAATTCTTGCTCAAAACGACAAAGCGGGTGCGGTTGTCCGGGTTGTCGGCAATGTTTTCTACCAAAACGTCCACTTCATACGCCTTGGCGGCTTCCAGAGACGCGATCGCAGCTACGCCGTTGTCCGCCCCGGCAAGAGCCAGTTCGACCGCCTGCGTCGTCGAGTTGCACGCGACCAGTTCCGCCCCAGACAGGCATTTCGCCAGCCAGTTTCGGCATTGGGAAAGCGCCTGCGCTTTGCTGTAGACGGTTTTAATGCTGCTTCGAGGCAGGTTCCCGATTAGACAATGACAAATCGGAATTATAGATTCGCCGCTGATTTTGATCTTTGTTTTCGTAAACATGTCCAGCGTATCGACTATGCGCCCGTCGGTGGAATTCTCAATCGGAACGACGCCGAAATCGCACTCGCCGGACTGCGCCTGTTCGAAAATCCCGGCGATGCTGGAAACGGGAATCAGCTCCACCCCGGTTCCGAAATACTTCAGCGCCGCCAAATGCGTAAAGCTGAACTCCGGACCCAGGTACGCAACGCGAGTCGGATGAACGCTGGCGCGGACGTCGCCCAACGCCTCGCGAAAGACGGCTCGAACGCAGTTCTCCGACGCCCCCCCGCTCTGCCGGCGCGCGCACAACGCCATGCTCTCAATCCGCTGATGGTCCAGATTCCAGTCCGTATACCGAGACCCCAACGCCATGGCTGACTTGCCGTCCGCGCCGTCGCCTTTGCCTGTTACAGTTTTACTCTGTCCGCAGTTGAGTTCAAAGTACTTCCGTTCCAGCTCGATCTTTTTATTCAGAGCGTCGAGAAGCGCCTTGTCCGCCTCGACCAGCTGAGAACGCAATTGAGCCAAATCCGACCCGGCGGGGGAAAGCGCTTTGCTTTGAGAAACGCTCGGCGACGCCTGTTCAGAACGCTTGCCGTTCGCGCCGTTCCCTTTCCCTTTGCTCCCCTTCGCTTTGACTTGTACAGACTTTTGATTCTTACTCGACTTGGAATTGTTTGAAGTTTTTGCCATGGTGAATTCGGGAAATCTAAAGGGTGTTCGCAGGTCAGCCCGCACACGGATTTGACGGATTAAACGGATTCACGCCAATTGGTTAATTGACAAATCAATAATCATTCGTGAATCATTGAAGTTTTAAACACGAAAAACACGAAGAGAACGAAAAAACACGAAAATTTTAAAAAATATATTTTAAAATTCTTTCGTCATTTTCGTGTATTTTGTGTATTTCGTGTTTAAAAATTCCTCGCCGTCTCGCAATAGGTTCGCCTTCGGCGAAAGCGTAATTTCGCTCCCGTTGGTCGCTCCATTACCGCCTTTCAATCCATTTCTTCCCCCTGCCAAATTGGCAGAACGGGAAACGCTCACCGCGGGGGACGGCGTCAAAAATAATCACAATCCGTTATTTTATAACGAGTTACAAATTATTTTGCGATTCAATTTTGTTTTGGCACGGAAATTGCAATTTGATACTGACGTCTGGAAACCGCCCCAACAGGAGCGGGAGAAAACAGGTCAGTCAGGAGCCAGATGTAATGAGTTGTCGCATTCGCCTCAACGAATTTACTCTCGCAACTAACAACCCGACGCTTGCAGCTTTCTTCGGATTGTATCCGAAAATTGAAAATCGTTCAAGCGGTTTGACGGGTTTCTGGCTTGTATATAATCAAAAAAAACAAAAAATTTAAGGAGAACAATATTATGGCTAAAGGCGAAAAAATCATCGGCATTGACTTAGGAACCACCAACTCGGTCGTTTCCGTTATGGAAGGCAACGAACCCACGGTTATTGCAAACCTGGAAGGAAACCGTTTAACCCCCAGCGTCGTCGCGTTTAACGACGACAACGAAACCATCGTCGGCGAACCCGCCAAACGACAGGCTGTTACCAACCCGAAGCGAACCATCTCGTCCATTAAACGATTCATGGGCCGCCGTCAGAACGAAGTTGCAGTCGAAGAAAAGATGGTTCCGTACAAGGTTATCGGAACGGGCGACGATTACGTCAAGGTAGAAGTCAACGGCAAAGAATACACGCCGTCTGAAATCTCCGCCAAGGTTCTTCGCAAGCTCAAGGAAGCGGCGGAATCCTACCTCGGTCACAAAGTCAACAAGGCGGTTATTACCGTTCCCGCTTACTTC
>JAZRTH010000314.1:0-2659 GCA_045651945.1 Thermoguttaceae bacterium | reverse complement strand
ACTGCCGATTCGGCTTAGAGGCGTACGCCGATCAGGTTGCCAAACAGTATTTGATTCATCTCTTGCCGCAGCCGAGCGGATATTGTACATGGTATTCAAACGTTCACGGCGGAGCGGGAACAGAAAGCGGTACGCGCGAGTTCATGGACGTTGCGGCGGAAAAGCTGGTTCCGTTCGGGTTCAACCTCTTCCAGATTGACGACCACTGGCAGATGGGGAACTCGACAAACGGTCCGCGCAAGAATTTCACCGCTCACAATCCGAACGGTCCGTATCCTTCGGGAATGAAGCCGACGGCAGAGTACATCAAGTCGAAAGGCGTAACAGCCGGCATTTGGATCATGGCGTCGAGCGGAAACTGGAACGACCCGTACTACGCGGACAAACAGATTTTCTTCGTCAAAGCTGCGGTTGACTATCCCGCTCCCGGTCAGAAGAACACTCATCGGTACGGTCAGACGTCACAGAAGGGAAAGCCCTACGAAACCTTCTGGGGCGGAACGTGCTTTGACTTCACCAGACCCGAGGTCTGCGAATACGTTGAAAAAGAACTCCATCAGGCGAGCGCCGACTGGGGGTATCGATACTTCAAGCTGGACGGGTTATGGACGGCGATGGGATGCATGCAGAATTACGTCAACGACGGTTACGAAGTCGACGATCTGGGCGACCAGATATTTAGCGACTCGTCCGTTCCGCAGGTGGCGACGTTCCGCAAGGCGCTGGGAATTTATAAAAAATCGACGGACAACGCTTTTGTTTTGGGCTGCACCGTTGCTCAAAACATGCGATCCATGGGCGCGTCCTACGGCTTGGTTGACGCCATCCGCATCGGGCCGGACAACGGCGCCAGCTGGGGCGGAATCTGCACGGGGCCGATTCGCGGTTCCGCTCGATACTTCTACAACGCGCGCGTCTGGTACAACGACCCCGACCCGGTTTACGTCCGTGACAACGTCCCGATCAACCAGTCTCAGCTGATTACAACCTGGGCGTCGGTCAGCGGCGCGCTGTACCTGTTCAGCGACTGGCTGCCGGCTCTGTCAGAACCGCGCGTTGACCTGCTTCGCCGAACGATGGCGCCGCACAAATGCACCAACGTTCGACCGGTTGACCTGTTCAGTTCCAAGCTCGCCAACTTCTGGCGTTTGAGCAAAGACGACTATGCCATTCTGGCGATTTACAACTGGAACGACAGAAACGTTTTGTCGGTCGACAGGACTTTGGACAAGCTCGACCTCGATCCGACCGCGACGTATGTCGGGTTCGATTTCTGGAACAACGCTTTTGTCGCGCCGTTCAAGGGAAGTCTGGTTTGCACGCTTCCCGCTGCGTCCTGTCGAGCGCTGAGCCTGCGAAAAGTTACCGGCGCGCCGGTTCTCGTTTCGACGTCGCGTCACGTTTGCAGCCCGCTGTTTGAAGTCGAGAACGAAACGTGGGACGCTCAATCCAAAACGCTGTCCGGTACGAGTACGGTTGTCGCCAACGACGAATACGAGCTGCGAATCGTTGCGGAAAACTTCAAAGCGGTCAAGGCGTCTTTCGACGGCGCTGACGCTCCTGTTACAATCAGTCAGGACGGTCCGACGGTTCGCGTTCGCGTTCTGCCGGACAAGTCCGGAAAAGTCTCGTGGTCAGTTCAGTTTGAATCTGACGCCGCTCCGCTTGCCAAGCCGGAATCGCCGGCGGACTTCAAAGCCGACGCGGGATATACCGGCGTTGCGCTGTCGTGGACTGGTCTGTCACAGTTCGGATATGTTCTGAAAAAGACGGTTAACGGACAAAACGCTCAAACGCTGTTCGTCAGCGGCGCGAGTTACTTCGACGGCGACGTCAAACTGGGCGATACGGTTGAATACGCTCTTGCCGCCAAGGGCTGGGGAGAGAACTACTCGGATTCCGTTACAACTTCCGCCGTCATGCCGGAAAAGATTGTCGTTCCGCCCGCCGGCCCGGAACCGGAACTGAACCTCGCCGACATGAAGCCCTTGAGCCTGCGAGTTGGCTGGGGAACTTTCCACCCCAATCGCGACATCGAAGGCAGACCGTTTAAGCTGGACGGGAAATTGTACGACAAAGGCGTTGGGCTTCACGCCAATGCCAACGTCGTCTATAACGTTCCCGCCGACAAGCGCCGCTTTGTCGCAACCGCCGGTCTGAGCGATTCCCAGAGAACGGACGAACGCCGATCGGTCGTTATTAAAATCTGGACGAACGTCTGCGAGATGGGCGAGCCGGAAATCTGCGTCGCTCAGTCGCCGCTGTTGAGCGAGAAAACAGGCGTGGATACATGGAACTTCGACATACAGATCGACTCTCGCGTCAAACAGATTCGGTTAGAAGTAACAGACGCCGGCGACGGCAATAACTGCGACCATGTCGACTTCGTCCGCTCGGGATTCTGCAAATAATGAGTAATTAGTGATTACGCAAGCGCTGATCTATGGTTGTACGCAGGTCAGTTAGCACACGGATTTTACGGATTAGACGGATTTTCGCCGATTGGTTTACGATGTTCTTACTGTAATTCCTCCCCTTACTAAAGTTTTTTGGAAAGGGGAGTTTGAGGGGAAGAACCTTTTTTTCAAAAAAGGTTTTCCCCTCTTAATTAAACTTGAAAAAACTTCCCTAAAAAGGGAGCCAGCTTGCTGGCGACCGA
>JAZRTH010000313.1:0-1288 GCA_045651945.1 Thermoguttaceae bacterium | reverse complement strand
ACCGGCGTTCGTTTTTTGAACTGCTGGGCTGTCAGACGAGCTATGAATCAATCGCCTCGTCGTTGTTGTACTGTCAAGCCAACGGAATCAAGAACATCGTCCTTGACATCGATTCGCCGGGCGGTTATGCGTCCGGTGTTTTAAACCTTGTCAACTTGATGCACAATGCGAGGGCGAACGGTTGTAGAATTACAGCCGTCGTCAACTCGCTCTGCTGTTCAGCCGCATACCGGCTGGCGTGCGCCTGCGACGAAATTGTCGCACTGCCGGAATCCATAGTCGGGTCAATCGGCGTCAATTACATCCTGACGGACACGCACCGTCAGGCGGCGATGCGCGGACAGGAGACGGTAGTTATATCCTCGTCCGAATACAAGTGGATGGGAACTCCCGGAACGACTGTAACAGACAAACAGCGGGAAGACATTCGCGTCAATATTGTAGAACCATTTTACAAAACGTTTTGCGACGAGGTCAAAGCGGCGAGAAAGCTCAACGACAAAGAGCTTGCCGCCGTTGCCGACGGTCGGTCATTCCGCGCCGAACAGGCTTTGAAAATGAAACTCGTCGATCGAATATCAACCCTTGCCGACGCGCTGGAAGCCGTTGGCGCAACCGAAAGAACAGGAGTAATCACAATGGCGAAAGAAGTACAGCCAACAGTAGAAAACGTTGAAGCTGCCAAGCCGACTGAACAGACTGTTTCCGCGCCGGTCGAAACCGCGCCGACAGCGGCAACGTTGGAACAGCTTGATCAGAGTTTTCCAAAAGCATCCGCAGAATTTAAACTCACACAACTGCGTAAGTCTGCAACATTGGACGCTGCCAAAGACGCTTACATTGCAATGCTGGAAAATCAGCTTGCTGTAGCGCAGGCGGCGGTCGCAACCAAGCCGGAACCGGCAAAAGAAGCCGAACCGCAGACGGCGTCAAAGATGCTGACTCTCCCTGGCTCTCCCGCCTTGGAGAAAACGGAACCGATTCTGCCGACCGCTCAACCGGAAGAATCCGCGTCTGACCAACTGAAAAAGATTATCGCGGAAAAAGAGAAAGCGGGAAAGACATCGGAAGAGGCGGCGATGGAAGCCTTCCGGGAACACCCGGAATTGCGCGAACAATGGATTATGGATTCAGGGCGTCAACGCCACTAAATAAATCCATTTATGATATTTGTAACACTTAATCGAAAGGGTCAAAAGAAAATGGCACTTAACAAAGAAGTTAGATGGAAAACGGGGGCGTTGACCGCGGCAACTGCGTCAGACTCTGGAGTGGACCAGTATCTGCG
>JAZRTH010000312.1:0-1589 GCA_045651945.1 Thermoguttaceae bacterium | reverse complement strand
GTACGATTGACAAGAGAATAAAACGTGTTATAATACATACGTTCTTTATTTCTCGCATGAATAAGGACTGTAACAGCGAAAAACGCCCCATTTTGGGGCGTTTTTTGTTACATTTTGAAAAATTTTCAAAATTTTTTAGTCTTGAATTTACGGGCTATTTCTCATTTTAGCCGTTTTTTTTCTGATTTTTAGCCGCTTTTTCTTGAAATCCCCCTTGCAAAGTCCGATATTAATGCTATACTTAACAACGTAATGATTAAACGAGGCGATTAACCAACGCCTAACCACTAACCCCTAAAACAAGGATCACTAACATGGCAAAGTACGAAATCCATCACTGCTGCGGACACGTCCGAACCGTCAATCTCTATGGCAAAACCGCTGACCGAAACCGAACCATCGAATGGCTCGAATCTCAACCCTGTCCGGATTGCAAGCGCGAAGAAGAGAACGAAGCAAACGCGAAAAAAGCAGCTGCGGAAAATCGCCCTGTCCTGACCGGCTCTGAAAAACAGGTCGCATGGGCTAACACAATCCGCGAGAATACAATCTCCACAATTACCGCCGACAGATGCACGGCTGCGGAACGCAAACTGCGTAGCGTCCTTGACCTGGTTACAACTGGCGTCCATCAGACTGACCCGATCGACGCTGTCCTGGAATCAATCGAACGACGCCTGCGAAAGCAACTCAAAGAGCAAGAGGCGATCATGGCTGCTGCGAAGGACATTGCAGCGCATCTTGGCTCTGACAAGGACGCCAAAATCGTTGCCATGCTGCTTGACGCTGCAAACGAAACAACCGAAGCCCGAACGTGGATTGATAACCGCGATTGCATGATTGAATACCTGGCAAACGTTTTCGCTGTCAAACTGATTGGCTCTGACGTTGACAAGGCTCCGGTCGTCCTGCAACCTAACCAGTACGGACGCTGCAAAAATGGCTCGTACTACGTCCGCACTCGCGGTTACGAGATTAACACCGATTGCAAAGTCAACACCGAACTGGCGTTTGTGGACGCCGAACTGGTAACGGACAATGAGGACGGAACAATCAGTATTGCCAAAGACGACCTGCAACACGCTCTTGATCTCGCAGCATGGAAGACCGCGCAGCGCATCGGCGTTAGCGAACTGAACGTCGAAATCCATGTTGTAAAGGCTGACAAATAACGTTTCATTTTTTAACCAGTTCCCGCAGCGGACGCTGCGGAACGAACCAAAGAAAGGATTACTAACATCATGTACGTACTCGAAAAGAAAAGTACCTGGCATAACCCGATGTGTTATTGGGTTGAAAACGCCATCGACGACATCCAGAACCGTCTGTCCGACCTGGAAGATTTAGCGGGGCTGTTTGCGGTTTGGACTTGTAACTCGCTCGAAGAAGCCAAACCGGACTGCGACAACGAATACCAACAGGCAATCTATAACGCTGTCAAGGAATATTGGGATGCTGGAAACGATTTTCCCGCGACGGTCGTTGCGTACCCGTCCCGGAAGGCGGAAGACACCTACGAAGTTTGGACGCCTGCGGAAGCTGCGGACGTCAAGAAGTGGGAATCGTTTTTGCATGAATGGACGTCATAC
>JAZRTH010000311.1:0-10733 GCA_045651945.1 Thermoguttaceae bacterium | reverse complement strand
CGCTGGACGTTTGGTTTGGGTCTGTCGACGCTGGGCGGCGCGAAAGCGGCGTATCCGTCTCTAAAACAGATTGCCGGGCCGGATCCGACCGTTGCCGCCCTGGCAACGCTCAATGCGGATATTATGATGCTGCAATTCGCTCCGACGGCTTCGTATCAGCTGACGGAAAATTTGAGCGTTGGTTTCGCTCCCACGCTGACGATGGCTCAGATTTTGTGCGACCCGCTTTACATTTCCATTCCGCCAGAGGGCGCAGGCGCGCTGCAGTTCCCCAGCGGAACGTCGTCCCGTTACATGTTCGGCGGCGGGTTCCAGTTTGGTCTGTATTACGACACTCATTGCAACTGGGCGTTTGGGTTCAGCTACAAGTCTCCTCAATGGATGGAGCCGTTCCGCTTCCAGACTGAAGAATACGCTGCGGACGGAACTTATCTCGGTCCATACGTCCGAAAGCTGCATATTACCGTCCCGCAGATTATCAGCGTTGGAACGTCATACCGCGGTTTCCAAAATACGCTTCTGGCGGCTGACTTGCGATACTATATTTACGACGGCTGCGGCGATGTCAAACTGCTCGGCTGGCACAACATGTTCAGCATTCATTTGGGAGCGCAAAGAATCATCAACGAACGTCTTACCGCTCGAATGGGATACGTTTACAACGACAACCCCATTCCGGACTCCTACGCGTACCGCAACCTCGCAAGCCCGATTTGCCATCAGCACATGCTGTATCTCGGCGGATCAATCAAGCTGACCGATATGATAGAAGCAACGCTCTGTTACGGACACGCGTTCAACAACTCGCTTAACGGCGCCACCCCGATTGGAATGCCCATTTCCGTATCCACCGCTGCCGACATGCTGGCTCTGAGCATGAGAGTTCTGTTCTAATCGAGAAAGACTCGTCAAAATTGTAACATCGCGAGAGGGACGCGTCTGCTGACCTCTCGCTTTTTTATTTGACGCACCCGCTGCCATTTGGGAACCGACCTTGTCGGACGCCGCACTCCAAATGATTGGGAGCGGCGCCTCGCCGCCCGACCCCCCTCGTATTTTCTCCTATTGGAATTATAATGGGAGATATGAGTTGTTGTTCTAAATATAGTTTTGACGTTTTGGTCGTGGGCGGCGGACATGCTGGTATAGAAGCCGCCTGCGCAGCCGCTCGAATTGGCGCGAAAACAGCGCTCTTGACCGGGAACCTCGATACAATCGGGATGATGAGCTGCAACCCGCCAATCGGGGGCGTCGGCAAAGGGCAGATCGTTCGCGAAGTTGACTCCCTGGGCGGCGTCATGGGACGGCTTATCGACCAGACCGGGATTCAGTTCAGAATGCTCAACCGGAGCAAGGGACCCGCCATGCAGGGACCGCGCGCTCAGGCGGACAAAGCCCTCTATCGAAACGAAGCCAAGTATTTCTGCGAACAGCAGCCCAACCTGTCGCTGCGTCAGGAACAGGTTGTCGGGCTGATAACTCAAACGGAAAACGGAAAGCGGGTCGTTCGCGGCGTTACAACTCAAACCGGGTCTGAATACTACGCTCCTGCCGTCGTTCTGTGTTCCGGGACGTTTCTGCAGGGCGTTTTGCATTACGGACCCACTCAAATTCCCGGCGGACGCTGCGCCGAAGCCCCGTCTGTCGGGCTGAGCCAATCTCTAATAGAAAACGGAATCGAACTCAAACGATTCAAGACAGGCACGCCCGCCAGAATCAACGCTCGTTCGGTCGATTACTCTAAACTTCTCGAACACGCCGGCGACGACGTCCCGGAACCGTTTTCGTTCATGACAAAGTCCATCGACGTCGAGCAGATCCCCTGCTGGATGGCTCATACAAACCCGACAGTTCATAAAATCATTACGGACAACCTCGATAAAGCCCCGATGTACACCGGGCAGATTACGTCAACCGGACCGCGGTACTGCCCGTCGATTGAAACGAAAGTCGTCCGGTTCGCCGACAAGGACGCTCATCAGATTTTTCTTGAACCGGAAGGACGACGCACGAACGAGATGTACGTCAATGGTCTTTCGACCAGTTTGCCGCCGTACCTTCAGGACGCCATGATTCACGCCATTGTCGGGCTGGAAGAGGCGGAAATTATCCGTTACGCCTACGCGATTGAATATGACTACGCCCCGTCGCTGGGTCAGATTCGCCTGACGCTGGAAACGACGGCGGTTGACGGCTTGTACCTGGCGGGACAGCTCAACGGTACGACCGGATACGAGGAGGCGGCGGCGCAAGGGCTGGTTGCCGGGGCGAACGCCGCGCTGAAAGTCGCCGGACGGGAACCGCTCAAACTGACCCGGGAACAGGCGTACATCGGCGTCATGATAGACGACCTGGTAACTCGCGGCGCGGACGAGCCGTATCGAATGTTCACCTCCCGGGCGGAATGTCGGCTTCGACTCCGGGGCGACAACGCCGACCGACGCCTGACGCCAATCGCGCGCTCCTGCGGACTAATCGACGACGACCGCTGGCAGGCGTTTGAACAGAAAATCGCCTGTCTGGAATCGACCATGCAGTTCCTGCAATCGACCCGTTACGAGGGCATGTCCGTCTGGGAACATCTCCGCCGACCGGGTGTGACGTGGGAATCGCTGACGGAAAAATACGAGCAGCTTCGCCCCGTCCCGTACCGCGTTGTAGAACAGATACTCAACGACGCCAAGTATTCCGGCTACTTAAAACAGGAAGACGAGTTCAACGCCCGACAGGGCAGAATCGGCCGCCGCCGCATTCCCGCCGACATCGACTACTTCGCGATTAAACATCTCCGCATGGAAGCGAAAGAGGCGCTGAGCAAGATTCGCCCGGAAACGATAGAACAGGCGTCAAGAATCGGAGCCATTACCCCCGCTGACATCGCGGTTTTAACCATTTATTTAGGCGGCAATCATTAATGGAAGGCGGTAATGTAGTGAGCGTAGCGAACGAAATTACGCATTCGCCGTTAGGCGAACCTGAACAACGGGTCAGCTTTTTTGGTTCGCCTTCGGCGAACTGCGTAACTCCGCTCCCGTTGGTCGCTTCGTTACCGCCTTTCATCCATTTACTATACTCAATTTCCACATACACCCTATGACATCCAACGAACTTCCCTATCGACCGACGCTGGCAGAGCGGATTCCCGGTCCGTTTCTAATTTTCCGGGCGTTTTTACTGGCGTTCTCGCCGTCGATTCTGGCGCTGTCCGCCGCAGCAACGCTGATTTGCTGCGGTCTGGGATTGTGGTCGCCTGCGGTTCATTACACCGGGGCTCTGCCCATGTCGACAGTTACGGCGCAATCCACCATTTTGGATGCCCTGCAACCAATAAACGAGGTAACGTCGTCAAAGGATATATGGAGCGCCTGCGTTCTGCATTTCAGACCGTACTTTCACGCAGACGGCGCGATGTTTTACTGGCAAATAGCCGGGTCGTTTCTAATTTGGTCGTTTGTCAGCCTGGCGATCGCTCGAATTACTGCCGTCAAACTGACGGTGGGAGACGGGACGTCTATTAAACGCGCGGTGGGTTGGGCGCTGAATAAGTACCCGTCCTGGCTGGGCGCGCTGATTATTTCCGCAGCAGCCGGATATTTCTTTTGGGGCGTGGCGTGGGTTGGATTGAGAATCCCGTATCTTAATCAAATACTGTTCCCTGTCTGGTACGTCTGCCTCGGATTAGGCGTTGTCGTTGGACTGGGCGTTTACATCGGGATTCATTTCCTCGCGCCAGCTCTGGTAACGGAAAACTGCGACTGCTTCGACGCCGTAAGCCGCTCGTTCGCCTACGCGACGCAAAAACCGCTGCATTTAATTGGATACGTCCTGTTCACGTTATTCGTCGGGAATTTTGGGATTATTCTGCTGACAGTTCTGCTGTCGTGTTTTAATCAAATGACATATCACTGGCTTCTTTCCGCTAACGTGGGAATGACCCAGCTCATCATTTATAGCATGCATTTCGTCTGGCTGACGCAGATGTACGTCCTCAACGCATTCTGGTTTACGTCCACAACGGCAATTTACCTCCTGCTCCGGTACCGCGTCGATAAAGTCGAGCTGGACGAAGTCTGGCTTCCGACTCCCTACGGACTGCCGCGGCACAAACTGCAGTAAACGCGATATAACCAATTGATGGTTAAATAGTTACGTTTTAAACATCAACTTGATTTACACCTTTTGACTTCCACTTTGATTTGCAACGATGAGACTTCACCTTGGATTTAATTACACCTTTTTTCTGGAAAGCAGGCGTTAAAGTTTTGCTATTTTCTCCGTTTTGATTAATATAGAAATATCCAGAAAAACCGCGGGGTTTGCCGTTGACACGCCCTGAAAAAAACGTTACTATCCCCCCATCATGAGTAACCCGATATATTCCCGAAATGACGAACGCGAAACGCCGGAACGGATGTCGTTTGATTTCCTGTTCGATGGTTCTGGAAACGGTTTGCCGTGCGCGACCGCTCCGACGTCCGCGTCTGAAATTAAACTTAAAACGTCCTACGGCGTCTCCGTTTTTACGCCGATGGACTATTTGTGTACGTACGCTTACCCGCTGTTGATCTGGCTTCATTCTCAAGAGGGCAGCGAAGACGATTTGCTTTCTGCAATGCCGAAAATCAGTTTGAAAAACTACATCGGCGTCGCGCCTCAGGGATTTGCCAAAAAGAACGGCTGTGCTTGGCCGCTGCTGTGCTTGTCGGATATTGAAAGCCGGGTTCTGGAATCGGTCGAACGAGTTCGGAAGCAGTTCAATGTCAATTCGCGTCGAATTTTCCTGGCTGGCATGGACGCCGGCGGAACGGCAGCGATGGCTCTGGCGTTGGCTCGTCCGGACGTCTTTGCCGGCGCGGCGGCGTTTAACGCCCCTGCTCCGCGGTCGCCGATGATGTTCCGTCAGTTCAAGCTCCAAAAGAAACAGTCCTATTTCGTCGGATTCCCGGAAGATTCCCAGCTGTATTCTCCCGTTGCGCTCAAAGAGGATATTGACGCTTTTACCAACGCCGGACTCAATATTCAGTTCAAGGAATACAAGGGGCAGACGTTTGAAGAGCAGATTTATCCCGATATCAACCGCTGGATCATGCGGAGCATCAGCAGCGCGGTGTTTTAATTAATGGAAGGCGGTAATGAAGTGAGCGTTAGCGAACGGAATTACGCATTCGCCGTCAGGCGAACACAGTGACCGGTTCAACTTTTGGGTTTGCCTTCGGCAAACTGCGGAATTCCTCTCCCGTTGGTCGCTCCATTACCGCCTTCCAATTTTGCCTACTGCCTTAACAACAATGACTCGTTTATACTCCATTCTGCTACTCGCCGCCTTGTCCGCGACCGTTTGGGCGCAGGACGACGACGGCTATCTGCTTCGTTACAAGTTCGAGAAAGACTCTCAGATTCGATGGAACGTCGTACATCGCACTCACAACGAGACGACGATGAAAGAGACGACGATTGTAACAGACACCTACAGCGAATCGGAAAAGGTCTGGACGGTCAAGCAAGTCAAACCGGACGGGGGCGCGGTGGTCGAGAACTCCGTCGCCTGGATGAACCTCTGGCAGAACGTTACCGGGCAGAACCGGGTCAGCTACGATAGCCGCACGGACAAGACGCCGTCTCCTTGCTATGCAAACATGCCGAAAATGCTCAACGTTCCGTTGGCGGATATTACTCTCGACGCCCGCGGAAACGTGGTCGAACGAAAGGACTTTTTCCCTCAGACGGAATTGCAGCTTCTCAACCCGGTTCAGCTTTTGGTCCCGTTCCCGGAACACAAGGTTTTGCCGGGCGACGTCTGGTCGGTAAATAAAATCGTTTACGTTCCCAAGCCGGGCGGGACGGTTTTCAAAGTTCAAACTGTTCAGAAATACGTGCTGGAATCCGTTGAAGACGACCTGGCAACAATTACGTATTACACTCAGGTTTTAACGCCCATTCACGACCCGAAGACGCTCGCTCAGCTGGTTCAGTGCCGCGCCAAAGGGAAGATGGTATTCAATATTAAAACCGGGAAGTCCGAAGAACACGTCTTGACGCTTGACCATACCGTCCCGCATTTTAGCGGGGACGCGTCGATTGTCAAGCACAAAAACCGTTCGACTGAAACGCTCTTGCCGTAATCCCCATTCCGTTACATGGACAGCGTCTTTTATACCGCCGTTTTGATTATGCTCCGAGTCAGCGGGGTTATCGCCGCCATTCCCGGAGGGCGTCGGGCGCCATTGACGCTGCGAATCGGTTTGGCTATCGCGCTGGCTTTGATTCTCACGCCCGGTCAGTTGTCGAACGCCGTCGCGGTTCCGCAAACGTGGCTGACGATTCTGCTTGACGCTCTTGGAGAGTTCCTGCTGGGATTGTCGCTGGGATTGGGCGTGGCGATTGTCTTTTCCGCTTTGACCCTGGCGGGAAAACTGATTTCTTACGTCTCCGGACTGGGCGCAAACGAGATTTTTGACCCCTTGACCGGGGAAGCCAACAGCCCAATTGGGAAATTTCTATTCCTGCTCGGCGCCGCCGCATTTCTGGCTCTCAACGGACATCACAGAGTAATCGAAGCTCTCATGCACACGTACGCAACGTTTCCGCCGGGAGAAGTTACCTTGCAGTCGCTGTCTGAAAGCTACGTTTTACTCACAACGCTGACGGCAGAATCGTTCTCCTTCGGACTGCAAATCTCGATGGGCGTTATTACTGCGTTGCTGCTGGTTCTGATTGGGTTTGCCGTTATCTCGCGCGTCGCGCCGATGATCAACCTCATGTCCGTCGGCTGGTCTGTCAACCTGCTTTTGACGCTGGGCGTTGTGTTGGTATCGCTGGGAACGATTATAACCGTTTTCAGCGAATTTGCGACTAATCGTCTAGGCGTATAACGCAGACCATTTTATTGATTATTCCAGTTTAGCGCCGCCCCTTGACGAACTGCGTTCTGAATTGTACAATAAACGCCATGAACGCAATTGCTGTAAGCCTGTCGCTAATTCCCCTTGCGGTTTATTTCCTGCTTTTGGGAATTATTCACGCCTCGCGCCGCCCGTTTATTCTCAACGGCGACGCCGACATGGCTTTATTGTCCGCAGCGGTTTCTGGAATGGTCTTTGCAGGCCCGATGAATCTGTTCTTCCCTGTCAACGCCGCAATTCGATTCGGATCGTACATCTGGCTTCTTCTTGCTTTTCTGTACTTCCTGATAACCATGTTGGTAATCTTATACAGTCGTCCTCGGTTGATTGTATACAATATTGATAAAGCAACGCTAAAAGAGATTCTGGAAAAAGTCGCCAGCCGTCTTGATGAAAACGCTGTTTGGGCGGGCGACAGTCTGTATATGCCTCAACAGGGACTGAATCTTCATCTGGAATACGTTTCCGGACTGAACAACATAACGCTCGTTTCCAACGAAAAGTATTCCAATCGACTTCGATGGTTAAATCTCAAACGTCTTTTGCAATCCGAATTGAATCAAACGTCCGTCCCAGGAAACAAGCTGTCTATTATTCTTTTTTTGCTTTCTGCTATTCTGTTTTTTGTAACAGTCTTTTCGTTTATTTCTTGAACGTTATAACTCATTTGATCTCTTTTTGATGTTATCAGCAAAAACTGGAAAGAAAAATTTTTAACATTTTTAAAAAATTGTACCTTTTTTTGCTTGCAAATGGAACACTTGCGTGGTATATTGTTCCGCGTCATGAGCAAGTCAACGACATGAGTCTGTTAGGTTACAGATGTAACAAGGAAACGCAGCTGTTGACCGATTATCAAAAAACTGTTGATAAGGAGAGCTAGATGCTTCTTTCGGAAGTTCAAAAGAAAATTGTCTCAATGACAAGAGCAGGGATGTCCGAAGCGGAAATTTGCCGACAAACCGGCGCGTCGCGCAACGCTGTCAGACGAATGATGGCGGTCGCCCGCCGACGGCCGTCAATTGCCAAACGTCTGGCAAGAATTATTCAGTCTCCTGTTACAGAACAAACTAAATTCGGTCGCTGTCCCACTTGCGGGGCCTTATGCGCTCTGCCCTGCAAAGCCTGCTTAACCAAACAATACAATCAGCTTTGCGACCAACCCGTCGAAACAGAATCGCTTTCGGAATCAGAAGTAATACACATATTGGAATCAATGGGACAAGATCAACGCAATCGTTGCGACGTTGTCAATACGCTTTGTCTGCGACCAGCAGAACGAAAGCGATACGAAGCTATTCGACGCCAGAAAGAAGCTGAAGCCGCTCAAAGAGAGTTGGCAGCGCTGAATTCGCGTTGAAATAACAAATTCTTTGTCGAAGCAATGCGCCCTTTGTCATCGTCATTTTTCATTAACGTCAAATTTCTCCTCTCACCTAATTATTTAGTCCTTTCCTATTCTAATCGAATGAACAAATATCTTGTTATCGTCGTTACAAGTCTTATTCTTTTGAATTCCATCGCCGTCCATGGCGCTCAATCCGATTACGACGTAATTCAAATGGGCGTGATTTGTTCCGGCGGAACGTGTTATCCATCGGAAATCAAAGGGTCGATTGTCAGGGTTGCCGTTACTTCCCAAAAATCGAACAGTTACGGTTCAGGCACGCTTATTTATTATCAAAGTCGAGTGTATTTGCTTACGTGCGCTCATTTGTTTGAAAAAGAAACCGATTATGCAACCGTACAGTTCTCCAAACAAGCTGGACGTCCTGTGCAGCCTCTGGCAATTGACAGAGAATACGACCTTGCCGTTTTGGACATGTCGATTCCCGGCGCGCTTCCTTCGGGCGCTGTTCCTGTAAAACTAACAGCAACAATTCCCCTGCCGGGAGCGCGAGTTTATGCTGCTGGATACGGTTCCAATGGGATTTTTAAAGTAACAGTCGCTACAGTAAAAGGGTATGTTCAGGTTCAGGGAGCCGACGCCCGCGACACGCTTCAAGCCATGTACGACCGCAAAGGCGCAACCGTTCGCTTTGGCGATTCCGGCGGCGGGGTTTTCAACCAGTCTGGAGAACTCGTTGCAACGCTGTGGGGTTCAGACAACGATTGTCTCTACGGGTCTCAAATCGGACGAATTCGCTACTTTTTACAGTCCGCCATTCCTGAACGAAAACCGGAACCGGATCGAGAGCAAATATCAAAAATTCCGCCTCCTACGATGCCCAAACCGGAACAAACGCTTCCTGTACCGTCTTTGGGAGAAGATATTCTTGAAGGTCTTGGATTGAATGAACCTGACGTACAGCCTGAAATCGTTCCTGATACAGCGTCCCGCTTTTGGGACTGGCTGTCATGGATTGCAATCTGGATTGTTGTCATCGCGCCGTGGGCGGTTATCGTCTGGCTGTTTGCAATAAAACGAGGTTTGACATTCAATACCGCAAAAGCAGAAAACGAGTCCTCAAAATAAACAGCGTCACAAATCATGCAAATTAAAAATCGAATTAAAGAACTCATTTACGTCAAAGCGAAAGACCTCATTCCCAATCCCAAAAACTGGCGAACTCATCCCGACAGTCAGAAAGACGCGCTCAAGGGAGTTCTGGCGGAAATCGGCTATGCCGATGCGCTCTTGGCTCGTAAAACCGACGACGGGAAATACATGCTCATCGACGGGCATTTAAGAGCGGAAACGACTCCGGATCAGGACGTCCCGGTTCTGGTCGTCGACCTCGACGAAAAAGAAGCGGACAAACTCCTGGCGTTGCTGGACCCACTCTCCGCCATGGCAGGTACGGACGAGGAATTGCTCAGAGAACTGACCGCGACACTCGAAACGCAAAACGAAGCCGTTCGGAATCTGGTCGATTCCATGCTGGAAAACAACGCTGATCCGTTGGACGACCTCGAGAATGAACTCAAAACGCCGGACGAAGTCGTCGTGCCGGAACTGTTTCAGATTCTTATCGTCTGCGACGGAGAAGAAGAACAGAAAGAACTCTTTGAGCGGTTCCAGCAGGAAGGCCTCAACTGTAAATTATTGAATTTGTAAATTGAATTCGTAACAATCCATGAATTTTACGCTTGAATGTCCGATTTACGACTCGTTTCGGATTCATCAAATAGAGGGCATGTTCGACGTCCCGTTACAGAAAAAAGCGCAGCAGCGCTTTGAACTGGACGACCCGCCGACGCTGTCGGAGAACTGGCAAATAGGGCTTATTGTCGGTCCGTCGGGCAGCGGGAAAAGCTCCGTTGCCCGGCGGGTATACGGCGACTCGCTTTTCACCGGGTTTGACTGGCCGGAATCGCAGTCGGTTCTGGACGCCTTCCCGGAAAAGATGCCGATCAAAGAAATCATCCGTCTGTTCAACACTGTCGGATTCAGTTCTCCTCCCAGTTGGATTAAACCCTATTCGATACTTTCCAACGGCGAGAAATTTCGCTGCGACTTGGCTATCGCGCTGGCGCAGGGAGAGACGAAAGACGAGAAAACGCCGCTGCTGGTTTTTGACGAGTTTACGTCGGTCGTTGACCGCACTGTCGCGATGGCGTCGTGCGTCGCGCTGGCAAAGAACATTCGATCCGGTCTGATTAAACGCCGATTTTTAGCTGTTACATGTCATTACGACACGGCAAAATGGCTCGAGGCGGACTGGGTTCTGGACATGGCCGACGGTCGGCTGGAACGGAGGCGTCTTCGGCGCGAGCCAATCAAGTTCGATGTCATTCGTTGCAAAAACTCGGCTTGGGAGCTGTTTAAGAAACATCATTATTTAAGCGGCAGCCTGTCCCCGATGTCAAGTCGGGTCGTAGCCATGTCGT
>JAZRTH010000310.1:0-4909 GCA_045651945.1 Thermoguttaceae bacterium | reverse complement strand
TGCGAGATTCGCGCTTTGGAGCAGGCAGGGGCGGAAGTTTTGCATTTGGATATTATGGACGGTCATTTCGCGCCGAACCTGAGTTTTGGCGTCCCGGTGGTAGAGGCCATTAGAAAAACAACTGATTTGCCTCTGGACGTGCATTTGATGCTGTCCAACCCGGAAGACTTTCTGGTTCCGTTTCGCAAAGCGGGAGCAGACTGTCTGACCATCCATATAGAAGCCGTTCCAGACCCGACCCGTCTTTTGGATGAAATCCACAAGCTGGGCGCCGGAGCAGGGTTAGCCGTCAACCCGCCAACAGACATTGTTGTTCTGGAACCCTATTTAGAGCTGTGCGACCTTGTACTTACAATGTCGGTCATGCCCGGTTTTGGCGGTCAGAAATTCAATCCCGTCGCGCTGGACAAGCTGTCTTGGCTCAGGAAAAACGCTCCTGACCGGGTTTGGCGGTCTGTAGACGGCGGAGTAAACGAAAGCACAATTCGTTCCTGCGTAGAAGCCGGCGCGAATTTACTGGTCATGGGAACCGCTATTTTGGGTCACCCAAGCTACCGCGATCGTTTTGAATTTCTGCGGGACAAGATTGCCTCACGACAATGATTACTATCGTTTTAATTCATCCTGGATGTACGTCGTTCGATATTGAACAGCGGATTCAGGGAAATTTAAGCGTCCCACTCAATCGAATGGGAAAAGACCAAATTGCCTCCTTGGCAAACGAACTCAAGGCGAAACGACCGGAAGTGATTTACTCTCCGGAAATGCAGCCGGATTGGGAATGCGCTCAGACATTGGGAACCGCTTTGGAAACCCCGGTTGTCGCAGTTTCCTGTTTGCAAAACGTCAACATGGGGCTTTGGCAAGGCATGGAAGTTGAAGAACTTCATAAATGTCAGCCGACAGTATATAAAGAGGGGAAAGAATCCCCCTGGAACCTTTGCGCTCCTGCAGGAGAAACGCTTCAAGACGCGAAAAAACGCGTTGTCAGCGCCCTGAAAAAGATTTCAAAAAAATGGGACGAAGACTACTGCGCCGCTATCGTCGCCTCCGAGCCGGGCGCGGGACTGATTCGTTTCGTTTTGAAAAACGGAGATTGTTCCAATCCTGACCTTTGGAATTTAACCCGATCTCAAGGGACTTTCGAGTTGATTGAGATTTCAAAAGAAGACCTCAGCAAGTTATAAGGGGACTTCGGGTAACAGTTTTTTAGTGCTTAGCGCCTAGTGCCTAGTGCATAGGGAGATGAGCGCTTGCGTACTAAGCACTAAGCACTATGCACTAATCACTTAATTATGGACGAAAATTCAACTTGGCAAAATTCGGCAAAGCACCCTAAACGCGGAGTTCCAGAAGGGCTTTGGGTCAGATGTCCCGGCTGTCAGGCGGTTATTTTCCGCAAAGAAGCTGACCGGCGTCTGGGCGTTTGCCCGGAATGCGAATACCATTGGTACGTTTCCGCTCGCGAACGAATCCGTCAGCTTATCGACGAGGGGACGTTTGAAGAATGGGACGCCCAGCTGCGTCCAACAGACCCGCTGGAGTTTGTTGACCCCAAATCCGCGTACAGCGACCGAATCGTCAAAGAGCAGGCGAAAACCTCTCTCAACGACGCCATCGTCAGCGGGACAGGCATGATTCGCGCCCGCCGCGTCGCGATTGCTGTAACCGATTCAGCCTTTATGATGGGATCGATGGGTTCCGTTGTCGGCGAACGCCTTACCAGAACCATCGAACAGGCGATTGACAACTCGCTTCCGCTGATTATCGTCAGCGCGTCTGGCGGCGGCGCCAGAATGCAGGAAGGGATTCTCTCCCTGATGCAAATGGCGAAAGTTTCCGCCGCGTTGGCGAGACTGGACAAAGCCGGCGGACTGTACATTTCCGTCTTGACCAACCCGACTATGGGCGGTGTCGCCGCCAGTTTCGCGTCGCTGGGAGACTTGATTTTCGCCGAACCGAAAGCCCTCATCGGCTTTGCCGGCCCGAGAACCATCAAAGCAACCGTTCGTCTGGAACTCCCGCCCGGATTCCAAACCAGCGAATTTTTACTTGAACACGGATACATCGACCGCATCGTCAAACGCGCCGACTTAAAGAGCGAACTCGCTCGCGCAATCGACTACTGCGGGAAATAATTAGCAATTAGTAATTAGCAATTAGCAATTGACGCAAGCGCCCTCAATAATTGATAATTGCTAATTGACAATTGCTAATTTACATTCACCCTCCTTACTCCAAACCACCTACTACCATCATGCGTCATTTTATCAACCTGAGCGACTACACCGGAGAAGAACTGCTGAACATTCTGGACCTGGCTGACGACCTGAAAGCCCGGCTCAAGCGCGGGATTCGGGAACCGTTGTTTCCCAGAAGAACCCTGGCGATGATTTTCGAAAAACAATCGCTTCGCACCCGCGTCAGTTTTGACTGCGCCATGACGCATTTGGGCGGGTCCGCCATGTACCTTTCCGGCGCTGAAATCGGTTTCGGTCAGCGCGAAACCTGGAAAGAGTTCGCCAGCGTTTTGAGCGAAATGGTCGATCTGGTTATGGTTCGCGCCAAACATCATCAGGACGTTGTCAGCCTGGCGAAATACAGTACAATTCCCGTTATTAATGGTCTGACCGACTTCTCTCATCCCTGTCAGGCGATGGCGGACATCATGACGTTCCGGGAACTGCTCAAGGAGAAAACCGGGGCTAACAGCCTGGTCGGCAAAACCCTGGCGTGGGTCGGAGACGGAAACAACGTCGCGTTCTCGCTGGCGGAAATTTGCGGTTTGCTGGGAATTCGCTTTACCATGGGTACGCCGGACGGCTATCGGTTCACCCCGGAAATGACGGACTACCTTACCCGTCACGTTCCGAATCTCAACATGACGGTTTACGAAAACCCCGCCGATGCCGTTAAGGGCGCGTCTGTCGTCTATACGGACGTTTGGGTTTCGATGGGTCAGGAAGATCTCAAAGAGCAGAAGGAAAAGGATCTCCGCCCGTATCAGGTCAACGAAGAACTCATGGCTAACTGCCCGGACGCCTGGTTTATGCACTGCCTGCCGGCGCGTCACAACCTGGAAGTAACGGAAGGCGTTCTGGAATCCCCGCAATGCAAAATCTTCCAGCAGGCAGGCAACCGCCTCCACGCCCAAAAAGCCATCCTCGCTGCACTCATGCGCGAACAGGACGCCGACGGCTGGGCGAACTAGGCTCCAAGGCGTTTTACACCACAGATTTAACTGTGAGGAAATAATAATCTAAAAACCGTAGCCCACGCCTTCAGGCGTGGGTTTTTGTTGATAAAATCCAAGGGCGCGGTTTTCCCGTCCCAGCAGTTCCCAGAATCCTCCCAGCAATTCCCAGCAGTTTTATTAATAGACGCTGCGATTTCACGACGAGCATTTTTCTTTACTGCCATATTGTCTAACGGAAAATTTCATCTTGCAAAAAATAACATCTAGCGCTATATTTTATTCAAAAAACAATTGTTCCCTATGCGTTTTTTTTATTCAAAGGAACTCGCGTGACTAAAAAGCGTCATTTGTCAGATATCGGAGAACGAAAAATGAAAACGTTTGTACAAACTGTTGCTCTGTTGGTTATCGCTATTTTGTCGATTGCGTTGTACGCCGACGAGCTGCCGTCTGACAATCCTTCCAGCGCTTTTGATGAACTTCCGCCTGTTCCTGTATTCGATACTACCGCCAGCGACTGGAATAGCTGTTTGGAAAGTTTCGATTTTCGAGATTATCCCAACGCGCTCAAGCTGGTTAATTCACTCATTGAGAAACATCCAGACAACTTGACGTTCCTGATTCGTCGCGCCCGTTGTTTGTCTGCAATGGGAAAAGCAGACGAAGCGCTCAGCATTTATGATAACTTAGCTCAAAAATTCAAGGACAAAGACGAACAATCAGCTATTCTTTCAGAAAAAGCGGTTGTTTTGGTACAAATAAATAAAAACAAAGATGCTTTGAAATTGATTCAGTCTGTAGATAACCTCAATCCTTCTATAACGTTACGATATTTAAACTGTAAATCCATTGTATTGTTAATCAATGGCAAATTGGAAGAAGCTAATAATATTTTATCAAATTCATTTAAGCAAGGAGAGTGCGGTCAGCCAGAAGACTATAGAAATATTGGTTTGTTATATGCAGAATTACTCTATTTGATAAAAAGTTATGACGTGGCTTTACTAGTGGTCGAAAGTCTAGTGGACCATTATCCTTCTTATGGTCGATTTTGGCTGGTTCGCGCTGCTTTTAGTTTAGAATATAATAACGCCACTTTATTATACTATCTAAGTAAGGCAGAACAATGTAGAGATTCATCTGCTATTCGAGGGGGAATATATTTTTTAAAAGCCACTTATTACCAACGTATCAAACAAGATTTAACCAACGCTTTGAAATATTCAAAACTATCAATGGATTCCACATGTCAATTGAGCGATTTTAATAAAAACGCATATTTGGCAATCCAATACCTTGTTGGGCATCAATATACTCAAGCATCTTTAGTGATAAACAAATTAGAAAAAATGACTAAAACTAATAAGGAACAATTTGAAATCCTTCATTATAAATTATATTTAGCATATTCTAAAAAGGATTTGAATGAAATTCAAAACATTTTATCAAATATCGATGAAAAGAGAGATCAATTTAGTTATATAGAAAATAGTAGAACGTTAATTAACTCTTACCGGGCTTACTTAATAGCAAATCAGCAATCTGAGGATAGTGAACTTTCACAGCTCGTAATAGAGTTGTTCAAAGATCACGTATCCATATTTAAACGTGTGAGTCCTTCAATTTATTTTTATACAACCGACTGGAATAAGCAGTTTTAAATCCCTGTAACAAACAATTTTTTGTTCTCCTATCATATTACATTTTTTCCTT
>JAZRTH010000309.1:0-1473 GCA_045651945.1 Thermoguttaceae bacterium | reverse complement strand
CACAGGTTGGCGACTTTCTGGCAGACGTCGAACGTGCGGAACTCGGACGCAACTTGCAGGACTTTCCCCGTCTCCTTTTGCGTCTGGACGAGTTTCTGCCCCTGGCGAATCGTGAGAACGGGTTTTTCCGTGATGACGTGTTTTCCGGCTTTCATGGCGTAGACGGACATGAGAACGTGCCAGTGGTCGGGCGTAACAACGTCGATGGCGTCAACGTCTTTCCGGTTGACGACGTCGCGGAAATCCTTGAACGCAGCGACGCTGTACGTCGTTCCCGTCTGCTTTGTGTACGTACTGTTGACGAAATTTTTGACGTCGTTGAGATGGTTCTCGTCCGGGTCGCAGATAGCGACGATTTGCTGTTCCTTGTTTTGTAACATCAGCGGACAGTTCCAATAGCGGGAATGGTTTCCGCAGCCGACGACGCCCATCGCGACGCGTTCGTTGGCGGACACGGCTCCGTCCAGCCCCAGCGCAGACCCCGGTGCAACAATCGGCGCCGCTACTGCCGCGGCAGTCAACCCTTTAATAAAATCTCGTCTGGTAAGCGATGACATAGTATTATCTCCGTAAATCTAAAGGTGAAAGTTTAAGTTGCGAGTAGCGAGTTGCGAGTTGCGAGAAAATTGAGCGAGCAACTTGCATTTATCGCGTATTATTAATATTGTACCCGGTTCAAAGACCGATGTCAAGGGCGGAGAGGAGAGCTTTGCGTCAGCTCCTCACTCATCCCTCCTCACTCCTAACTCATTCCTTCTCAGGGTACATTTCCAAGATCGACTTCTTAAACGGCTCCCAGGGCCAGTGGGAAATCCATTCGCGGTACTGGAACGTGCCTTCCTTTTCCGCCAGGTCGATAACGGCTTTGGCGAGCGCGCCGGGGTTTTCCGGTCCGTAGAACGGCTGTCCGGACTTCTCAACCGCCTCTTTGACTTTGGCGTAGTTGCGAACCCAGAGCAGATCGTAGGACAGCAGGGCAACGTCTACGCGGCGTTTGAGAACCAGGTCGTCTTTGACGGCGTCACGCGCCCGGGCGACGATTTCCGCAGACTGATTGAACGACGCCGGGTCGAGCCATTTGTCCGTGTTCGGCATAAAGCAGCGCAGGTAGACGTTGGACGCCCAGGCTTTGTCGTGAATGAAGTTGAGGTATTCCAGCAGAATCGGTCCGGCTTTGGGTCCGTAATAGTTCACAAAGAACTCGTTCCAGAGCGCTTTCTCGTCCTGATCCGGGTTCCAGAGCAGGTGCAAAATCACCCAGTATCGGGCATAGACGAAGTCGCTGACGGTCGTGTCGCGGTCGCCCTGTTCAAACAGCCCGATGGTTTTGTTATCGACAAAAAAGCGGATGTTGGGCGCCAGAGCGCGCATGTTGGGGTGCGGCTGAAGATAGAACGAGAAGTTTGTTACATAGTCCCAGACAAACAGCTGCGGCGCGATCTTCGCCCAGCCCTCGATGTCGTCTTTGAGCGT
>JAZRTH010000308.1:0-1482 GCA_045651945.1 Thermoguttaceae bacterium | reverse complement strand
TGTCTTTGGACACGCCGATGGCGTGCGGGCTGGGAATCTGCTTTACCTGCGTCGCTAAAATTCAGGACGACTCCGGCGCGTGGGACTACAAACGCACCTGCAAAGAAGGTCCCGTTTTCGACGCCAGCCGTATTTTGTGGGAATAACATTTAACGGCGTTAAATCTTCTATGTAACAAAAAAAGAAGCGAGGACGCAAACGCGCTCTCGCTTCTTTCAGCTCGTAAAGGCTCTCGCCTCTTAAAATTTCAATTAACGGCGCTTCCAGTCGTCGCCGTGATCCTGGTCACCGCTGTAGCCATCGTCATAGCCGCCGTTGCCGATGTCGAATCCTTCGTCGTCATCGTCGCCACTATCGTTATCGCTATCGTCATCGTCGTCGAACGCGTCAATGGGATCGCTGATAATATTGTCGTCATCGTCGTCGTTGACGCTGTCTCTGCCGCCGAGGACATCGTCAAGTTTGTCTTGAGCGATAAAGCCGTTTTCCAGGAAGAATTCCAGGAGTTTGGCGATTCTCTCGACCTGTTCTTTGTCGCCGTCCAGCATGGCGTCTTCATAGAGATCGATAAGCGATTCCAGCTTGACGCGAATTCGCAGCGGCGCGGCTTCGTACTCGCATTCCGCCCGTTTCAGAAGCGCTTTCCAGCGTTCCAAATCGAACGGAGACGGTCGGAGTTGATGAAGGCGTTCGATGCTTTCGTCGATCTCCTTTTGAGTCAGTCCGCGCGTCTTGGACGTAATGACGAACTGCGTTTTCTTTCCCGTTGCGACAACAGTCGCTTCCACTTCCAGAACGCCGTTGAGGTCGTAGCTGAAACGGATGTCGATTTCCTGACCTTCGTCTCCCTGGGGCAGGTCTTTCACGGTGAACTCGCCCAAAAACGTGCACTGTTCCACCTTGCGGCCTTCGCCCTGATAGACTTTGACGGAAATTTCCTTCTGGTTAGGATAAACCGTCGACACCCGCTTGACTTGAGTGGCAGGAATCTTGCGGTTGCGGTGAATAATCGGGAGCATGTACCCCGGCTTAAACTCGCGCCCGAATTCCTTGCTCACTTCAACGCCCAGAGTAAACGGGGCGATGTCGGTAACCGCCATGTCTTTGAGCGCTTTGTTGTCTTCAAACAGTCCGCCCTGAATAGCCGCGCCGAGCGCAACTACTTCGTCCGGATTAAGACGGCGCTGCGGTTCAAAGCCAAACATTTCTGAAATCAGGCTGCGAACCATCGGCATGCGCGTCGACCCGCCAACCAGAATGACCTCGTTGACAGAAGACACGCTCCAATCAGCATCGAGCAAAACGCGTTGAATCGGACTTTGAAGCCGACGAAGCAGTTCGCTCGACCAGACTTCAAACTGTTCTCTCCAAACAGTGAACGAGTTCTCGGGAGTTACCTCGTCGTCGAAAGAGCCGTCTTCGTGCGGAATTCGGACAACCGCGCTGTTCTGGCTCGAGATGGCTTTTTTCGCCTTTTCACAT
>JAZRTH010000307.1:0-1956 GCA_045651945.1 Thermoguttaceae bacterium | reverse complement strand
GTCGTCGTTGGTAAGCAGTATTTTCATAATTGGTAAATAATTAAGTTGCGAGTTGCGAGTAGCTATTAGCTTCTAGCCCCTAGCTTTTAGCTTATCCATCCAGCATCTAACATTAACCGTTAAAACCTGAGAACTGTGAATGCCCAAGCTAATGGCTAGCGGCTAACAGCTAACGGCTCTTCTCATTTCGCATGCGATCTCGCCTGATTCATGTACTGAGCAATCTGGAGGCACATTTCAATGGACTGCTCGTAGTTCAGTCGCGGGTCGACGTCGGTCTGGTAATCGTTTCCGAGTTCTTCTTCCGTCGGGCCGCAGCTGCCGCCGATGCATTCTGTAACGTTTTCTCCGGTGAGTTCAAAGTGAACGCCGCCCAGGTGGGTGCCTTCCCAATGGTGAATGACACACGCCAGACGGAGTCCGCCCAGAATGTCTTCAAAGTACCGCGTTTTGACGCCGGCGTTGGTCGTAATCGTGTTGCCGTGCATCGGGTCGCACGTCCAGACGACGGACAGGTTCGCCGCCTTAACCGCCTCGATCAGCTGCGGGAGTTTGTCCTGAATCTTGTTGGCGCCGAATCGATGAATCAGCACGACTTTCCCCGGCTCGTTTTCCGGATTGAGAATCTTGATCAAATCGACAAGCTCGTTGGGTTCCATCGTCGGACCGACTTTCATGCCGACCGGGTTGGCGATGCCACGGAAGAATTCAACGTGTCCGCCGTCGATGTTGCGCGTTCTGTCTCCGATCCAGGGCATGTGCGCTGTAAGATCGTAGAACTGCGGACGGCGCGGAACCAGACGCGTCTGCGCCTGTTCGTAATCCAGATGAAGCCCTTCGTGCGAGCAGTAGAACGTCGTGCGTTTCAAATCGCTAATACGCCCGACGGTAATTTCCATAAAGCGAATCGCGTCGGAAATCGTGTTGATGAACTTCTTGTAATCCTCGTTTTGTTGGGTCAGGTCGAGGAAATCGAGATCCCACAGTTCCGGGTGGTACATGTCGGCAAACCCGCCGTCAACCAGACCGCGAATGAAGTTCATCGTCATGGCGGAATGCCAGTAGCCGTCCAGCAGCAGTTTAGGATCGCAGCGTCGGGCTTCCGGCGAGAACTCCGGGTGGTTAATCATGTTTCCGCGATAGGCAGGCAGCGTAACGCCGTCGCGCGTTTCCCATTCTTTGGAACGGGGTTTGGCGTACTGACCGCAAAAACGTCCAACGCGGATAATCTTCTTCTGGCATCCGTAGGTGAGAATCAGACTCATTTTGAGAAGAATCTTCAGCTTGCTGGCGATTTGCGCGCTCGTACATCCGGCGAACGTCTCGGAACAGTCGCCGCCCTGCAGAAGAAACGCTTTCCCTTCCGCCGCCATAGCCAGCTCTTTTTTGAGCGTTTCGACTTCCCACGACGTTACCAGCGGTGGCAAGCTTTTCAGCTTAACCAACACTTCGTCCAGTTCAGCCTGATCCTCGTAGGGGAATCCCTGTTTAATCTTTTTTGTTTTCCACGAATCCGGAGTCCAGTTTTGCATAATAATCTGTTTTCTAATTGGGGTAGGTAGGATGGGACGGCAAAGCGCCGTTCCCGTATTATTAATATAATACTATATTTAATAAGAAATACAAGGGAGAGGTGATAAGAATGCGTAATTCGTAATGCGGAATTCGGAATTACGCAAAGCGCTGATCAATGGTTGATTTTTCCCAGCAGTTCCTAGCAGTTCCCAGTAATTCCCAGAAATTAAATTAACCACAAAGAACACATAGAACACAAAAAAATGAAAGGCGGTAATGGAGCGACCATCGGGAGCGGAATTACGCAGTTCGCCGAAGGCGAACCGACACGCCGGAATAACGATACCGCATTGATTTCACCAACCGTTGGAAGGCGGTAATGGAGAGAGCGTAGCGAACGGAATTACGCTTAGGCGAGCCACGGGTGTAAACCCGTGGGTG
>JAZRTH010000306.1:0-4962 GCA_045651945.1 Thermoguttaceae bacterium | reverse complement strand
ATAATAATCGAGAACATCGCCAAAAAGAAGACGAGGAACCCGTATCGGAACCAGCGCGCCGACAGGAATTTCGGCGTGGACTTGTTACAGCTTAGATGCAACGTCGCGCCGAGCAGATTAAACAGCTGACCGCGTCCGCACATGTTGTTGCAGAACCACTTGTTCCCGAAGAATATCGCAAAAATCAACGGCAGCAGGAAGTCGATCATACCCAGCCAGGCAAAAAGGATGTTGAAGAAACCCAGCGCAAAATAGACAATCGCCCAAATCCAGAGATAATCATACCAATGCTTTTGTTTCATGACTCTCCTTCCAGCGCTTTTACCGTCGCTGCGCCAGACGGGCACGCTTTGGCGCACAGCCCGCACCCGACGCACTTTTCAGCGTCGACTTCGGCGCGGCAGCCGCGAACGACCTTTATTGCTTCTCTTGGGCAGACGTTCTGGCACGCGCCGCAGGCAACGCAATGCGAAACGTCAACTTCCGCTCGTCTTTTAGCCATAATCTGAAATCGCTCTCAAATATCAAGAAGTCGTATTATTTAAGTCTTTTCAACGCTTCAATGGCGTCTTCATTTCCTTGATCTGCAGCTTTTTGATACCACTTTTTCGCCTCTACCCTGCTTTTAGGTACGCCGTGTCCATTCTCATAACAAATTCCAAGACAGAACTGCGCGTAATCATAATCTTGCTCAGCCGCTTTAAGATACCATTTTACCGCTTCTGCATAATCTTGAGGAACGCCATGACCTTCACTGTAGCATTCTCCCAGGCTCGTTTGCGCAAAGTAATCGTCTTGTTCTGCCGCTTTGAAGTACCATTTAACTGCTTCATTATAATCTTGAGAAACGCCCTGTCCTTCATGGTAGCAATCTCCCAAAGAGTCCATACCAGAAGCGTTTCCTTGTTCAGCCGCCTTACGATACCAATTCACCGCTTCGTTATAATCTTGGTCAACGCCATCGCCCAATTCATAACACAAACCAAGGCGGAACTGTGCATCATCATAACCTTGTTGAGCAGATTTGTAAAACAACGCTGCTGCTTCGGTATAATCCTGAGGAACTCCATCCCCAAAATAATAACATTTTCCAAGAGCGCATTGTGCAAACGCATCTTCTTGTTCTGCGGATTTGCGATACCAATTTACCGCTTCAGAAAAGTTCTGCGAAACGCCGAAACCATTTGAATAACAAATTCCAAGGTAATATTGAGCTCTTGGATGCCCTTGTTCTGCGGATTTGCGATACCAGTTAACCGCTTCGGAATAATTCTGATCAACGCCGTATCCATAATAGTAGCATGCTCCAAGTTGGAATTGAGCGCCAGCAAGTCCCTTTTGAGCCGCTTTGTTAAACCATTCAAAAGCTTTTGAATAATTCTGAGGAAGACCGGAACCGTTTAGATATGAAATACCAAGAGCATATTGCGCTTCAACATCCTCTTGTTGAGCTGCTTTGTAAAACCACTGAACAGCTTCTGAATAATCTTGAGCAACGCCATTGCCATTATAATAGCATTTACCAAGTGCAAATTGTGCAAACGGAACTCCTTGCTCTGCGGATTTGCGATACCAGTTTACCGCTTCGGAAAAGTTCTGTGTTACGCCAATCTCCTTTTCATAACATGACCCCAGAAAATATTGAGCTTCTGGATGTCCTTGTTCCGCTGATTTGTAAAAGCATTTTACCGCTACTGAATAATCCTTGGCAACGCCGTTTCCAAAAAGATAGCATGCGCCAAGATGATATTGAGCGCCAGGATGGTTTTGTTGAGCCGCTTTGTAAAACAATTCAAAAGCATTTTTTAAATTCTGATTCGCGCCGTTTCCATTTTTGTAACATAATCCAAGAGCGTAATAGGCTTTAAAGAAATCTTGTTTTGCTGATTCGTTGAACCACTTAAAAGCTTCGGTATAATTCTGCGGTACGCCGTCTCCATTATAGTAACACTCTCCAAGGTGGTACTGGGCGACAGGATGTCCTTGAATAGAGGCTTTGTATAGCCATTTTATCGCTTCTTTTAAATCCTGATGAACGCCGTCGCCGAATTTGTAACAATATCCAAGACTGAATTGAGCGTCAACATGTCCCTGTTGAGCAGCTTTGTAAAACCATTCAACTGCTTCTTTATAATCTTTAGGAACGCCGTCTCCATAATAATAACGTAGTCCTAGATCGGATTGAGCTTCTGCATTCCCTTGATTCGCCAATTGACGTAAGCGATATACAGGAATCTGTGGAGGATTGTTATTCTGCGTCTGCGGCTGATTGTTGTCGGTAAAGGAATACCATAATTTTGCGGCTTGCTGTCCTAAATTATAACCTATATTACCTATCCAGTCTAACGGTGAATTACTGGTAGGTTTTTGCGGAATGTTTGTGGTTGTATTAGGAGTTTGACTGACTGGAGCCGTGTATGGTTTTGCGGTCTGAGGCGGAACGAAGTTCGACGTCTTGTGAGGATTGTTGACGGGGGCTTTGTAAGCTTCTTTGGTCTGCGGCGGAACGATTGAAGAGGCGTTAGGAGTTTCGCTGATAACAGGCAGAGAGAAATCTCCTTCTAAAATAGATAGTGGCGTTTGTTTTCTCCCCATTTTCATAGCTGAAGATTTAACGCTTCGGCTAGTAAAAGTTACAAGTTTTGAAGCCATGTCAACTTTGTTATTCATTGCTTCCAATAAATACAAAGTAAAAATACCATGCTGAAACTCTGAATTTTCAAAGGCGCATTCACCTTCTTTGCAAGAATTAAGAACAACTACATTAGGAGTGTCTTGAATCTGTTCGTTATGTGCAATACTGCGAGCCAAATCGTTAAATATATCGCGATCTGCTTCTGTAAAAACCTCTTGTGCGCCTCGACCGTCATTAGCCTGACAGCAATCAAACAACATAAGAGCGTTTTTCGGCTGAATTCTATTAAGTGAATCTTGCAATTCACTAAATGAAAATCCTGTTTCAGCTTTGTTGCACATCATAAACTGAGGGCACAAATAACGCTCGCCTTTACTTAAAAAACCATGACCTGCAAAGAAGAAAATAAACAAGTCTAAATTTTGATCCAAATCGTCCAAGATGTCTTTGATATAATATTTTGTTGAAGGCTGGAGAAGTCCTGGACTTTTATCAGTCATCAGAAGAATTTCATGATCTGTAAAGCCGTAATTCTGCTTTAACGCATCAGCGATTGCTTCTGCATCCTGACGGGCATAACTCAGTTTAGACAACGATTGATAATCATTAATTCCGATGACGACTGCTCTTTTATTCATGATTTACACCTAAAAAGGTTGTGTATGGTATTGGGATATGCCAAATCAGCATTCTCTATTGTATTAATATCGATTATAAACCGAATAATTAAAAAAGTCAACAGGGGGAGAAATCGGCTTTCTTACGACGAGAACGCTCAAAGATTGGACGCCAAAAATAAAAAGAACGCAGACATCGCAGACTACCCGCAGAATACGCAGAAGGGGGTGGGGAATGTGGCGACGACGCCAACTTCGTTGTCTACGCCACAATTCCCCGCCCTATTTAATTATATTAAGTTAAAATCTAAATGTATCAAGTATAAATAAACAATAATTATAAAAAACAATCGAACATTGTGTCATAGCCCGAGAATCGGGCGTTGTTGACACATGTTCGATTGTCTCTGCGTTGTCTGCGAGGAGTCTGCGTATTCTGCGTTCAAAAAAATGCTTGTAGCCACAATATTAAATTGATCGCGTCATTACATATTTGAACCGACAAACGCTGCAATCTCCTTCTCTAACAGACGGTAAACGTTTGCAACCAGAAAGCCGTCAGCGATGGCGTGATTGAGGCGAACGGTTAACGGCATTTGAAGTCTGCCGTTTTCTTCGCGATAGCGTCCCCAGTTGACGATCGGCAGGAAGTACAGATACCCGTCCGGCAATTCAACATTAAGCGAGTCGTAAGATAGCCACGAAATATACGACGCGTCAAACCAGTTCGGGTGATTCTGCATGTCCAAGCCGTATTCCCGGGTCTGCTTTGCCTTTTCCACGTCCTCCGCAGTGTTGGCGTAGAAGGTTTCGTAATCTTCGTTGTATAGAGAATATACGAGCGTTATCGTTTCCGTATCTTCATGGAAAACGTAATGAGTCGGATTGACAACGTCGTAACAGATCAACTCTTGCGTTTTCCAGTTATACGCCATCTTGTAGTCGTCTCGAGAGTTGAGCGCCTTTGAGAGAAGATACAGAAAATTAATGTAGAACTTCGTATTCGTCTTTTTGGAATACGCGACCAAGTCTGTTACGTCAAGCCGCGCCGTCATCGACGTTGAGCATTTGCAGTCTTCGCTAAAATGACGAAACACGCCTTTCCGATAATATGTCTCAAAATCTATAACCTTATAGCTGGCTTCATTTGGAATCATGCTGCTAAACCTCTGATATAATCTTGAAAAAGTTTGTTACAAAAAATGAGTATGACTAAACGCCATACTCATTTATATTTTATTGACTTACGATACCCCACCGGGGATCGCTTCGCGCAAATTACTAATTACTAATCACTAATTACTAATTAATTCTCAGCTCAGCCAGACGGGCAGTTCGTGAACTTTGGGCAGAGCAACCGGTTTTGCGTACTTGACGCCTTCCATGTTGCGGATTTCTTCGAGCAGTTCAGCCGTCGGGACGACGTCCAGAGACAGCGTTCCGATTTGGGTTCCCGTCGCGCGGCTGGCGCCGACGCACATCTGAGCGATGTTGGCGTTGTGCTTTCCGCAGAGGGTTCCGAGTTTGCCCAACATGCCGGGGACGTTGTCGTAATCGAAGACGATAAGGTTGCCGTCGAGATAGCTTTCCATGCGGCTGTCGTCGATTTGAATCAGACGCGGCATGTCGTTGCCGAACAGGGTTCCCTGAATCGTATAGACAGCGGTTTCCGTTTTGAGTTGAGCGGTAATTGTCGAGTTGAAGTTGACG
>JAZRTH010000305.1:0-6709 GCA_045651945.1 Thermoguttaceae bacterium | reverse complement strand
GGGGATTTGGGATCATACATGGTAGTAAGTGGTTAAGTTTGATGTCTAAGGTGGTTTGAATTTTGAATTAGGAATTAGGAATTAAAAACTCTTGCTTCCAATGGTTTCAACCCACGGAACGAGTTGTGAGGAACGCGAAGCGTAATTCCGAATTCCGCATTCCTAATTCCGAATTATTTATTGCCTATTCCCTGCCGGGTCTGTACCGTCTTGACGGTAACGCCGTCGAGCATACCGAGCTTGCCGGACAGGGAGCTGATCTCGTTTTGCGGGGCGTCGACGACGACGCTGATAATGCTCAGCTGTTCCGGTCGATAGGGAATGCCCATGCGCCCGATAATATACGAGGCGTAGTCGTGCAAAATCCGGTTGACGTCTGGGGCGCGGTCGACGTCTTCGACAATGATTCCGATTAACGCTATACGGCGTTCCATGGTTCAAACAGGGTTGGATAGGGGGAAACGAATAAAATCCTGTAAAGCGAGGCGGGAAACGAATTCTCCCGATGAAAATCGACGTAATATTTCGTCTGGCTGGAATAGACGCCAAGACGGAACGATGTGCAGATTTGCTATCTCGCCTTTTCCGTTCGGACAACGCTCTCGCGTCAGACCGGACAGGTCAGGAACGTACAACAATTACGTTAGGTCCGTTTTGTGTCAGGAGAGAACGAATCTCGTCCTTTCACTCAACTTTGATAAATTGTATCAAAAATTTAAAAAAAGTCAAGACCTCAGACGCCCTTTTAAAGAGAGGAATTCTGAGGTCTTGACTCCACGTTGTCTTATATAACCATTATAGATGGTTTATTTGGACTTGCTGAGCAGATAGTCGCGAATGGAACCCAGCGTTGGGAAATCGTCAAGCGACATATCGCTGTCGGCGGGAGAGGAGACGTCAACGAAATGATACTTTTCGTTCAGTTCGCCCATCAGCTGCGCCTTTTTAATGCTGTCGATACCCAAATCGCCTTCCAGGTCAGCGTCCATTTCAACCATGTCTTCCGGATAGCCTGTCTGCTCGACAACGAAGTTAATCAAGGCGGCTTCCAACTCCGATTTACTGATTGAAGACGACGCGGCAACAGACGATTGAGGAACGGGAGTTGGCGAAGAAACTGGCTCAGGTTCGAAAACGGCGCTGGCGTCAGGTTCATTGCTCATTGACGACTGACTTCCCGCTTTGCCAAGCAAATAATCGCGAATCGATCCCAGCGTCGGGAAATCGTCCAGAGACATGTCGCTGTCTGCCGGCGAGGAGACGTCAACGAAATGGTACTTTTCGTTGAGCTCGCCCATCAGCTGCGCCTTTTTAATGCTGTCGATGCCCAAGTCGCCTTCCAGGTCAGCGTCCATATCAACCATGTCTTCCGGATAGCCAGTCTGTTCGACAACGAAGTTAATCAAAGCGGATTCCAATTCTCCCTGATTGATAGAGCTGGAAGAAGTCGCTTGCGAAACGGGCGCTGACGCCTGAACGGGTTCCTCATGGATTTCGGTTTTCACTTCCGGCTTTGGTTTTGTTACACTTGCCGTTCCCGCAGTCTTGCTGACAAGATAGTCGCGAATCGATCCCAGCGTCGGGAAATCGTCCAGGGACATGTCGCTGTCTGCCGGAGAGGAGACGTCAACGAAATGGTACTTTTCGTTGAGCTCGCCCATCAACTGCGCCTTTTTAATGCTGTCGATGCCCAAGTCGCCTTCCAGGTCAGCGTCCATATCAACCATGTCTTCCGGATAGCCCGTCTGTTCGACAACGAACGCAACCAGAGCGGATTCCAGTTCATCTTTGGAAACGGCAACTGCCGGTTTCTCGATAACCGTTTCCTGCTTTTCGACTTTGACATTCGCTTTCGGCGCCGGTTCTACAACCGGGGGCGTAACGTTTTTGTCAACAAACTCAACGTCAGGATTGACGGCTTTTGACTCTTTAACGCCCATAGCAGCGTTACGCATTTTTTCTCGACGAACTTCCGTAGCGTCAAAGAACACAATTCGACCTTTACTCATAATTCTCTCCGAACAATTCTATTTATGTAATGTTACAAAACTGCAAATTTCTTCTCCGAACAAACGCCAACCAAAGCGTCTTTCGGCAAATGTTCTGGTTTAATTCCAGAACGTTTCATTGTCTTGCGTATTGAACGATTTAGCAGCAAATTGAAATCAGAGGCATTAAGCTCAAAGAGAATATCTTGCAGCTTCCAAACCTCCGTCAACTTGCAACTTTTTCTTTAATTTCTCTTAATATTTGCACGGCTTTGGTCTTTAATCCTGCAAGAGCGTTTTCCCAACTGACGTTCCAGAACAAATCGGAATCGGAGCTGTCCTGAAGCCGTTTGAACGTTTCGGCATTCATGGTCATCAAAGGAACGTCAGTAAAATTGGAAAGCCCTTGATATATCGCGATCTGACCGTTATTCTGGTTGATCGTCCAGTCTCCCCCGCCCCGCCCTGTTACACGCAGGGAGAACGTTAAACCGCCAAGTCTCTCGCTGGATATCTGGAAATCGTTTTTGTCATACGCGTCGAATACGGCTTGAACGTCGTTTTCCAGAACCGTCGGTTTTGGAAGCGGCCAACCGCAGTTGCTTTGTATGGCGTAACGAACCAGAGTCAGAAGCGTGTCGTGCGTTATCATCGGCGGCGGCAAATGCGGAGCCGCCTGAATCGTGTTGGTCATGTCAAATTCCGGATCGTCTTTCCAATATGCTTTATATACGCCCATCTGACCGGAGAACGTTGTTAAAATCTGGTCGAAATCGGCTGTCATGCCCGGATGAGCGGCGTCGCGTTTGACGTATTTTTTGATTCCCTCGATAATAACCTTGCCCATATCTTCAATCTTGACGCGGTTGGCGGCAGAGAGATGATAGGTCTTTTCGTGCAGTTCCGGATGGGAAATGACGTGAGTCATAACCTGAGAAATCCAGTCAACCGGGACAAAATTCTTTCGGTCTGACAGCTGCATTCCCAATACTTCGCTGTACTTTGCAAAATCGTTGTCAGTCGTATATACCGGATTGGCAAACGGAAGAACGATTTTAATCGGGGCGTAAAAGCCGTGGAACGTCGGCGTGTACCCGGTGTGACGGTCGCCAACAATAATCGCCGGGCGGAACACGGTCAAGGAATCGATAAACCGACAGGAGCGAACCATCTCCTCTGCCTCAACCTTGCTCTTTTCATAGTCGTTGCCAAACTCCTGCCCTTCATTCAGTTCGGACTCCAAAATGACGCCTTGTCGAAGTCCGCAGACGTAACAGGTCGATACGTGATAGAATTTCCGAATGTTGGCGCTTTGGCACATCTGCAAAACGTGCTGCATTCCTTTGACGTTTGAAGCGTACGGTTCGCCGTTATCGTCTGCCACAAAGGTCAAACTGGCTGCGTTATGAAGAATGGATTCAACATGCTGGGAAATCCAATGAATCTGAGCGCTGCTAAGCCCCAGTTCAGGCTTGTGCAAGTCAGACTCCATAATTACAGGACGCGGCAGCGATCGTCCCAGTTGAGTCTCAAAACGACGCAGAATTCCTTCTATACGCTGTTTTGCGCTTTCGCGGCGACTGGAACGAATCAAAGCTAATACTGGAATATCTCGACGAAGCAGGTCTTTTAGCAGATATGACCCTAAAAGCCCTGTCGCTCCTGTCAATGCTATATACTTCATATAAAGTAACGAATTGCGAGTTATGAAATATGAATCATGAATTATGAGAAGCCAGTTTCCCTGTCATCTCTGATTTCTCATTCCGAACTCTCTTTCTTTTAAGCCCTAATGTCCGCCCCGCCATCAACCAGCAGAACAGAGCCCTGAACCATATCGCTTTCGGACGACGTAAGAAAAACAATAGCGTCAGCGACGTCGCGAGGAGTAACTAACCGGTTTCCAACGCAAGCGTGCTTGGGCGCTTCCTGAAACATCAAATCCGAATGCGGCAGACGACGTCCGGAATCGGTGTCGACCAAACCCGCTTTAACAATGTTGAAGTTGATTCTTTCGCCCAGTTCTCGAGCCAGATGACGAACAATCGCTTCCAGCGCCGCCTTGGACGCTCCGATCAGCCCGTACTGTTCCAGAGCTTTGTGCGCGCCATGGCTGGAAATGCCAACGACTTTTCCGCGCCATTTTGAATTCTCAAGCAAATCCTGCGCCGCCTGAACCAGCAGAATCATCGGAAGAGTATTGGTTTCAAACGCCGCCCGGAAGTTGTTAAGACTGGCTTTCATCAAAGGACGAAAACCTCCTGTTGCAGCATTGGAAACAATGATGTCAAGATGTCCAACTTCTCGGCGAATAAAATCAATCATGGAATCAATGTCGTCTTTTTGACTTACATCCGCCTTGACGACATACGCGTTTCGACCCAAATCTGCAATCTGCTGCGCTATCGACTCCGCATTGGACTGTGAAGACGCATAATTGATAACAATGTCAGCGCCCTCTTCCGCCAGGCGAAGAGCCGTTCCACGACCGATTCCTCGAGACGCGCCGGTAACTAACGCCAATCTTCCGTCTAATCTACCCATTTTGTTACTGTTTATTGGTTAGTGGTTAAATGTTTATTATTCAAATATTATTCTCGGATAATTGTCGCCTGACAATTAAATACGTTGACAATAACTTCGCCCTGTTCGTTATATAACGTATAGTTAAAGATTTTCTGCTCGTATCCGCCGGGCAGATCGATTGCTTTAACCAGCTGGCAGCAGCATTCGCAGCGTTCGCCCGGAGTTACCTTGCCAGCGCCGTACTCGATTGACTCGAACTGATCCGGTACGAGAATGGCGGTATGCTGAATTCCAATATAATTCAGAATTCCGCACGTATACAGGCACGCGTCCATAATTGCAGGATACGTTGCAATCTCGCCAGTTTTTGTACCGAACAGAGCGCTGTTTTCCTGCGGGACAATATCGCCAACGGCGTACGAACCGTCGTTATAATGAACCGTTTTCAGGCATTGCAGCGTCGTGCCGTGATAAATGTCGCGCTCTCCCAAAACCGGATACTTGAAGTTGGCGGTTTGACTCAATGACGCCTGTTTAGCAACGAGGTCATGTTTGGCGCCGTTTGAACCGAACGCGACTTTGCACCGATAGTACGGGCAGTTCTCGTTGATCTTCTTTCCGGCTTTGTTATAGAAATCGCCTTTGACCAGAGCGTTCCAGACGTTGGGCGTTTCGGTCTTTTCCAGACGGCAAACCAGTCTGTACGGAGCGTCTTGAGTGCATGTAACGCCGCGAACAATTCGGACGTCCGTAATTGTCGACATCGGTTCAAGACCCTGTTTGACAGTCAGAACCTTCGCCGTTTCTGCAACCAGTTCCAATCCCATAACAATCGGGAGAATTGGGCGTCCCTTGAGCTGATGTTGCTGCAAAAAGACGTCGTTGACCGGGTCAAGCGTGCATTCCGCTTCAATCGCGTCGTCTGTCAGCAAACAGATGTTGCTTAACAGCGCCGGTTTGGACGGTTGAGAATCAGGAGTTGTTAAAGGTTTTTCCTCTTGTTTCTGAATCTCAATCTTGCCGCCTTGAAGAACGGTCAAAATCATCTCAGCGCACTTTGCCGGTTCGGTCGTCCACGGAATTTGAATCTGTTCGACAGGCAGAATCGCCTTGACAGACTCAATAAATTCCTGAGTAATGGGGTCAACCGACGTACACGTCGGAACGACAACCTTAGTCGCGCCAGCGCTCTTGCAGCCTTTAACCCAGTTCAGAGCCGGTTTGTCAACGGTCTTGTGTCGATACTCAATTTGAGCCTTGTTCATCAATCGCGTCAGCTGTTCGTCACGGCAAACCATTAAAACTGGCGCCGTCGGTTTCGATTCGCCCAGCTTGCTGCGAAGCTCATAGGCGTCTGCGTTAGAGCCAAAGACGTAATCTGTAACAGGCGCTGGCTGCTCGACTGTTTCTGGCTGTTCGATTTTTTCACGAATGGGAAGCGTAACTTCGCACTCGGCATTTGCCGCATTAACGACTTCCGATTTGTCCAGGCTCTCAGAGATCGTCTCGTTGAGGTACGCGTCCTGATACAGTTTGAACGGCAGCGGCGTAATTTCCGGCTGGTATTTGTCGATAACCAATTCGTTGTAGAAATGATCGCAGCCTTCTTTTACCGGCATCATCGCCATGCCAATCGCCTTGAACGCAATGAGCGATTCCGGTCTGACGGACATTCCAACTTCGTCCCACGCGTTCCAATGGACGGTAATAACGCGGCATTGCGGATGAAGCGCGGCGAATCGGTTGAGAATTTTAGAGCAAAGGTAGTTGGACATGCCGTAGTCCGTCTGACCGTTTCCGCCAACGCGGCCAGCCGCCGATCCCATCATGACGATGTAGTCCGGCAGGTTCCCCTCGAGCGTTTCCAGAATCGACCACAGCGAACCGACTTTGACGTCAGCCGTCATGCGAACGTTGCGTTCTTCTTTCTTATAGAACGTCGCGGATTTTTCAAACCCCGCTCCGTGAAGAACGCCGGCAATGCGCCCTTCCTGACGGAGAATCTGCTTGACAGCCAACGCGGCGTTTTCGTACGAACTCAAATCGCACGCCATGTACGTCCACGAAACCTTCGCAGCGTCCAGACGCCGCAGGTTCTTGTCGATTTCCAACGCCTTTTCCACCTTTGACCATTCAGCCGCCGGCTTTTTCTTTTCCGCCAACGCGGCGCGAACAACGCTCTGTTTGAGTTGCTT
>JAZRTH010000304.1:0-1064 GCA_045651945.1 Thermoguttaceae bacterium | reverse complement strand
CAGCTCGCTCCCGCCATGGCGGACGAACCGGTTGATTGGAGCGACGAATCCCTGGAAACGCCGTCGCTGGTTGTAACCACGACAGAATCCACCATGGACCCGACGGACGGCTTAATTTCTCTCCCGGAAGCGCTTTCCTATGCAAACACAACTTTCGATATGCCGGAGCCGGAAGAAGACATTACGCTCGGTCCGCTGACGCTCGTCGATCTCTCCAAAACAACCCTGGGCGAACTGCCGGACGGTCAGAGCGATTACGTCTTCAATATTGACGAAGTCGTTACTCTGGACAACAATCTGAACATTCGCGCCAACGGCATTTCGGTCGTTTTGAACCTGACCGGCGACGGCTCGTTTGACGAAACCAACGGAACGCTCAAGCTGACAACCCGCAACGGCGGTCGCATTCAGCTCGTTCAAGACGGCGAAACGCTCTACGACAGCGCGTGGGAATTCCGCGGCATGACCGACGCGATTGAAATCAACACGACCAACGACGTGCTCTACGATTTCGACAACACCGATGGCGTCATTTCCCTGCGTGAAGCGATGGACAACTACTCCGGCTTGACCTATCGCGAATACGCCGAAGGAAACTCGTACAAAACGCTGGCGCAAGCCTTTGAATTTGTCGGCAACGACGAAGGCGACGAGTTCGTCATGCAGGACAGCCTGTACTTCGGCGAGTTCACCGTCCTTGACGGAAACGGCATCGTAATCACCTCCGATTACAACTACGGAATTACCGTCGATTCGTTTGTTACACTGGAAAACCTGACGCTCACTGGCGTTGAGCTGTATGTGACAGAAAGTGGAGTCCTGTCAACGGACAACGTTGAACTGAACAATCTCGATATTATCAACGACGGCTCTTTGAGTCTGACGGGCGTAACGTTCACCGGCGATTTCGGCTTCGCTCCGGATGACAGCTACGGCGAAGACAACACATACGCTCTGATTGTCAACGAAGGATACCTGTATCTGGAAGACTGCACGTTCGAGAACATTTGGTTTGACTTCAGCTCTTACGAATTTGAAGATTACGACGACGCGAATCTCAACGT
>JAZRTH010000303.1:0-4981 GCA_045651945.1 Thermoguttaceae bacterium | reverse complement strand
CGCCCAGATGGGAGAACTCGCAGCTGTCAAAGCAGACGTTTTGAGCGTAGTTGACGAAAATCGCCGACTCAACGCACGACGCCGCCTGCGCCGGCGGGAACTGTGACGGCCCCGGCTTGGACAAATCCCCGACGTTGAACGACTCCAAACCAAACGGCTGCATATAGTTAGCGCGACGGGGAGAATCGGAATACGCAAAGGCGACGTTCTTAAACGCGACGTTTTGAATGGGATTGTCCGGCGTCCCGACCAGTTCCGCCAGCTGATTCAGACCCGGACGGGGCGCGACAGCTCGAATCTTATCGATAGTCTCGCCGGGCAAGGGCCGATAGTAAACCTTTTTCGCCTCGCCGTCGTAGAACCATTCACCCGGCTGGTCAAACGCAGTCCGGACGTTTTCCAGATAATACAGACAAGTGGGGTTCCAGGAATTCCAATGTTTCATGCTTTCGCCCTGAAAGAGCATTGCGTTCTTTTGAGCGTCGAAGGAAAGAAGAACCCGCCGGGTCGTGTCCCATTTGTGATGAATCACCATCTGCGACCATCGCAGCTCGGCAGCGGGAACGTCTTTGAGCAGATCCAACTCTCCCGGCTTGGCGGTTACGACAACCTGCTGCGCCCCGGCAGGAAGCCCGTCGTTCTTTGCTTCAACGGCGGCGGGACGCAAAAAGCCGCTGTCCGGATAGCGGGACCGAACCGCCCGTTTCCCATTAACAAATAATTGTTCCGTATACAGCGGCGCGCCGTCGACGTCAGGCAAGCTCGCTTCCCAAACGCCGTTTCCGCAGTCCTTCCACCCAGCAATTTCAATCCCGCCGGAAAGAACCGCTTTCCCGTTGGGGCAGACGAACTCGATATTGGAATCCGCCTCGGACAGCGTCAGCGGCTCCGTTAACACGTACTCGCCGGGCGACAGAACGACCTTTGCGGGTTCAAAATTCCCCGCTTTGCGCTGTTCCCGAATCTTTTCCAGCGCCGCCGGAACGCCGTTTGCGTCAGACGGATCGACGTTGTATTCCAAACCAAAAGCAGTCGTCTCAAAACAGACTGCGAACGACAGAAGGAGTAATAAGTGTTTCATGGGGCTAGCAAATGATTGGAAGGCGGTAATGGAGCGACCAACGGGAGCGGAATTACGCATTCGCCGACAGGCGAACAAAAAGCAATAACTCTATTCCAATCTGAAAAAATCGTCTGCCGTCAGACCGCACTGCTCGATCATATCCCAAACGCGGTCGTAGGAGCGAATGTTGTCTGTAAAATTGTTGACGCCAATGGTAAACTTCGCTCCGGCTTTCTTTGCTCGTTTGATAAACTCCGGTCCGGGATACGTTTCTGCGTTGATTTCCAGCGCGACGTTGTTTTTCACCGCCGCGTTAATCAAAGCGTCCATACGCTCCGGCGTCCAGAGGTCGGTTCTCTTTTCCAGCGGCGGCGGAAGATACGTCGGGTTGGCAAGAATCGTAATCGGTTCGTTGACCACCTGAAGACAGTGCTTCATGTACCGTTCCATCCACGCCTGAACGGCGGCTTCGTCGTTGACGTCTACGGTTACGTTGCCGGGCAGCCACATTTTTTTCGGCTCGCCGCCTTCCTCGTCCGGCATGATCATCGTATCAGCGATGACGTAGTCCAGCTGTTGACGAACTTCGGGAGAAATCTGCTTGAACCAGTCCCGGTCGTTGACCTGAATTCCAACGGGAAGCCCGGCTTTTTTGACCCACTTGATCAGCTCAAGAAGTTTCGCGTCGGTATCGTAGGGCCAGCCGCGCCCGTGATTTTCCAGCGCGCCGATGCGAATGCCGAGGCGTTTCTGCCGTTCGACGCATTTCTCAGGCGTCATGCCCCCGCGAACGTGAACGTGAAATTCCATCGGACGAATTTCCTGAGCGTACTTGACGGTACGCGCCGTCGGCTCTTTATCCGTTGGACTTTGCGCCTGAAGCGCCGTGGAGGATAGTAGCCCAACAGTCAGGCAAACCGCGAACGCGATACATAAAAATAGGGGTTTTGTGGTCATGATTCTCATAAGGGGGAGTAATGGTTAGTGGAAAGCTGTAAGTTTTAGTAAGAAACTTCACTCATAAGAATTATTCTACCCGGAACGAAAATCATTTGCAACTCCCCTTGGACAAGAAAATAAAAAAAGAGATGTACGCATATTTTAGGGGCATAAAAAATGAAAGAGTCTTGAAACCTTTTTTTAGCGTCCAGATTTATATGTTCCTATCCCCACCTCTTTAGACGTGGGAAATAAATAATTCAATAATCGAAGCCCCCAGATTTATCTGGGGGACTGAATAAACAAACCCTCAAAAACGCCTCTCCTCCCATTCCTTCCCCGCCCCATTTGGGCGGGGAAGGAATGGGAGTTTGTTCGTTAATCTTTATTTTTGTTTTTTCAATCCCACACCTAAAGGTGTGGGCTACGATATTATGATTAAAATTATTCCTCACAGCTAAAGCTGTGAGGAATAAACTCTATCTGTCAATTCTCCTTTTCGTCAGTAAGCTGCGGCGATTCTTTCTTTGAAGAATTGACGTAGAGCAATCTTAAATAGATGATTCCGACAATTACGTACAATAATAAAAGAGTTGTAAGTTGTCCCAAAGGAAGCGTCTTCTGAAGAGTATGGAAAGAGAATAATAACAAAATAATAGCAAAAAAAGCTATCAATAACGCATGAGCGAAAATGCGAATGGATCTAAAGCGGGATTTAAGGGCGACCAAACATAAGCTGACGCCTCCGGCAAAAAGTAATATTAAAATTGGTATTGTATAAGGCAAAGACTGATTGCCGTCTGGAACGATTTGAAGTTCTTTAAGCCACCAATCCAACACTGGCCATGCAAAAGTCCAAAATGCCAAAAAGCCTGAAGCAATTATCAGCAGGAGATATTTTATGTAGTCTTTCAAAATACTGGTAAATGGTTGAGTTAATAGGTACAACTATGTGAAGCTCTCGCTTTTTGTTTTTATTGTAAGGCCCCCGAGGGCGGGAGCCATCCAGGGGACGTTTTTGGCGGCATCATTTTGTTATGCACACTTCGAACTTTTTGGTTCGCCTTCGGCGAACTGCGTAATTCCGCTCCCGATGGTCGCTCCATTACCGCCTTCCATTAACCAATCGGCGCGAATCCGTCTAATCCGTTAAATCCGTGTGCGGACTGACCCGCTCATAACCATCGAACAACGCCTCGCCGCCTTTCATTACTAGCGCCGTTACTCATTCACCTCGATCTCGTACCAGACCGTTTTATATTCCGGTCCGATCTCGAACGCGCAGCCGGTTTCGGTCTTCTGAACCGGGACTTCGGCTTTCCGGTCGCCGTTCGGGTCCAGAGCGAAGACTTTCACTTTCTCCGCCGGGGCTGCGAGGGTCAGCTTGGCTGGGATTCCTTCCGCCATAACCGGGGCGTGACCGCGGTACGGGAGCGTGATCGAGCCAGCGCCCATCGGTTTCATCGTGCGGCCGGCGTTTCCGGTATTTCCAGTGGCGGCAAGCAGGGCGGTAACTTTGCCGTTCTTCCCGTCAAAGCCGTTCCCGAAACGGGAGGTGAGCGAGACGGTCGCCCAGTTGAGGCGCGTTTTGCCGACGGTCAGCGTCAGAGCGCCCCAGTCGATCGCGCGGCCTTCCGGGAACCCGGTGAAGAACTTCGTGTTGGGCGAGTTGGCTGCGAGGAACGCCTTGTCGGGGATCTCACGATTCCACGTGATCTCGCCCGTGTCGGACGTGATGACCTTTTGAGCGCCGAGCGGCGGAGGGAGTTGGTCCGGCGTCAGACCTTCGCCCTTGACGCTGAGGCTCACCTGATTCATCGCGATGTACTGGTCATCGAGCGGAGCCGTACCGATTGTGATCGCTCGGCGTGACAGACGGTTTTTGTGGTACTTTTCCATGTCGGGCTTCACGACGATTGATTTTTTAGCCTGGGCAATGTCCCCGCGGATGAACGCGGCGCCGCAAGCCGGGAAGTGGGCGAGCGCTTCCGTGCGGGCGACGAGGTCGAAGAAGCACCACGGGTTCGCCTGCGGTTCCCACGAATCGACGTAGTGGTTGTACGTGTACTGGAAAATGCCGGACCAATTCTGCAGGCGGCCGAAGATGGCGAGCATGGGCTGCGCCTCCGCCCCGTACTGGTTCGGGTACGGGTGGTTGTACTCGCTGATCGTGTACGGGTAGCCGTCCACGCGGTGAGAGCCGAGGCGCATGATGTTCCCGAGCGTGTTAACCATCGATGTATTTCCGCTGCTCCACGGCTGCTCGGCGTAGAGCGATTTCCACCCGCCGCGGGGGTGCTGCCAGTAGGCGTGAATGTCGATCAAGTCCATGCGCGCCTGAACGTGTTCGCCCGAGTAGCTGACCTGAGTCCCGTAAACGAGCGATTTGGTTTTCAGGTCATTTTTGATGTAATTGTACATCGCGTCCCAGTACGCGCATTCCACATCCTCAAGGAAATGACCGAAATCGTCCATCGCCGCCGCGGGGACGTTCATGCCCGGGAAAATCGTCGGCATTGGCTCAGCCGGGTAATTCTCTGTCGGGTCTGTTACAGCGCCGCCAGCCTGGAAGGAAACGTCGTCGATCTCGTACTCGCCGGGCTTGAAGCGCGTGAACTGGATCAGGGCGTTCTCGACGCTCTTCGTAGCAACGAAGCTCCGCGTGATGGTTTTCCACTCCGCGCCGACCTGGATCTGCTCGCAAAGGCCGAGGGTTTCAAAGCCATGGCTCAGGTCTACAACCGCGAAACTGAACGTCCACGGGTCGGTTCCTGCCGTTCGGCGGATCTTCAGGCTCAGCGTGTAGAGATTATTGCCCTTGACGGAAACCTTCTGGTAGAGTTTCGGGCTGAACTCGTCGCCGGGCTGCGTCACGCGGAATTTAAGAACGCCGCCCTCAACTTTGGCTTCGCATTTTCCGGGACCGGGGGCAGCATAGAACCGACGGCTTTTCAGGGCTGAGTCGTCGTCAAACGCGCC
>JAZRTH010000302.1:0-2631 GCA_045651945.1 Thermoguttaceae bacterium | reverse complement strand
GCCCGTGCGGCTTCGCACCCCAAAGCGCCTTTTTGCGATTCCCAAACCGCGCCAGCCGACAAAAGACCGGTATCGTTCGCGTTACAGGGCTTTACTTCCAGCCGGGCGTCGTCCGGCGTTTCGTAAATTGCCATGTACGCGCTGCCGCTCAAAGCCGGTTTTTTGACAACGTCTTCGCACACGCCCCAAAACGCCATGCAGATCCCGTGTCCGCCGTACGTAATCAAACTAAAGTGAATGTTCGGTTCCTCAACCGGATAGGAAATTCCCTCGTTCATCGGGACGATAATTCTGTCGCCTGACTTGGGTTGGAACGAATACGGGTATGCCAGATTGGCAAACGGCTGAGACCTGTCTGCTGCGTCAAGGGTAAAGAGGATTTCTGGCTTGTTCTCGTCGATTTCAAAAGAACAGGAAACAACGTTCTGAACGTTTGTCAGAAGGTCAAAGGCGATTGTCCTCGGTCCGGTCTGACGTGGGCGAAGAATCCAATGCCGGGCGTTGACAGAGTTCTGACGCCAAACCCGCCCTGAGCGTTTGTCGGTAACGTCCAGCGCGCCGTTGAGCGTATGGAACTCGCCCTTAATCGCCGCGTTTTCTATCGTAAGAATCTTGTCTTCTGTCGGCAGTTCCAAGCGGCCGATTCTCTTTGCGGTGTAGTTGGCAAACCAGAACGAACCAGCGCCATGCCCGGTAAATCGCGGTTGAATAGCCGTAACGCTGCGCTCCACAACGAATCGAGACGTCAATCGCTTAGCGCCGTCGGTTTGAGTCGTCGACTTTTCGCCAGCGTTCCATTGAACGACTTTGCTGTTGTCGTAGGCAACAACGCCGATTTGCGCTCTGCCGTCGCCCTTGACTTTGACGTCGCAGGCGATTTCCCAGACCTCGCCGACCTGAACGGGAATCGGCTTTGACGTCGGCGTTACCGCCCAGTCGTTGACGCCGGTGTAGTCCATCCGCCGGGTGGGGGCGCCGTTGAGAAGTTCGGAGAAATCCTCAGACAGCGTCGCGGCGCCGGCGTCGCGTCCCCAGCATGTTGCCTTCCCCATCGTCCAGGAATCGGGAGCGTCTGGCTCGTTAGCAAAAACCGTTTCGCTGACCGCCAACGCTGACAGGATTGTCAATAATAGCGTTATTCGTTTCATGGTACAAAGTCCTTGCAGTTGGTAAACAAATTTGATCCAATTGTTTTTGATGATAAATTTAGTTTATCCCAACGCAATGGAAAAATCAAGAAGGCGGCAAATTTTTTTCGTCCCCGGGGTTGCATATAAAAATAAAGTTATTTATAATAGAAATATTATAGATGTTTTGGGAAACAATAAAGAAATTGAATTTTTTATAATTCATCACTTCCCTCGTTTTAATGTACAAACAACCCATAACCCCAACCATATAATCATGACAACCAACGCCCCTGACTTAAGCAGCTCTTCCAATACGCCCACCTCTGATTTTGACGGTTTTTTAAATGAACCGCCTTATTGCTACGGCTGGACGACAAGCTCCAAGGGCGTTAAAGTCCCGGTTTTTCCATACGTTATTTCCATCCTGGGGCATTTGAATCTGAAAGAATTGGGCGTTGAGGACGATTCCGAAAAGCAGCATGCTAAACAATTGATGAAAAATACTCTGGCGATCTATCTGGAGCAGGTTATCAAAAAATGGCAAGACAAAAATTTCTGGCAAAAGAAAATTGACTTTCCTCTAATTATCCTGATTAACATTGCAGATGAAATTGGCGAACTTGTTACTGACGCAGTCGAACAATTGCAGGATAGATACCCATTCGTGCGATTAATTGCAGTCCTTCCATTGCCTAAAAATGAGTTTGTCAAGCAGCTCAAAAACGAGGGAGAAAGCGTTGAAAACGTCAAAGCGTTTGAAAAGCGCTATAACGATTTCATCAATAACGACAATGACAAAAACAAAAGATATATTTGGGAGCTGTCTGAATGCGAAATGCCTCACATTGCTCATCAAACAAAGCTGAAAAAATGGCGCATGTTTAATGAATTTGTTGCACAGCACTCCCATTTGATGGTAGTCTTTTGGCAAGGGGAAAAAGACATCAGGAAAGATCAGGACGACAGTTTGACCTGGGCAGTCCGATACAAACTTGAAGGTTATCCCGGCCTTTCGCGAAACGAACAAACGGATTTGATAACCCACCCCACTACAGGACCGGTTCTGCATATTCAAACAGATTCAGAAACTCTTCAGAAAGATTCCGACTTTTTGCCTGTTTATTTATATTATGACCGCGCAATTATTACTAAAGAGGTTGACCAAAAACGCCAGCTGATTATATCACATCCCAAATTTTGGGATATAGAACAGCTTCGCAAAACGTGGCTTGGCAGGAAATTCTCAAACATTGGAAACTATCCAGAAATTGACAAAAACATCAAAGTTTTAAAAGAACTCAATTACGCCTGTCAGGACAAGAGAATTCCGTTGAATAATCAGTCTCTCCGTTCTTTTATTGAAGAGTATGTCATCGATAAATACAAAAACAGCGGGAAAACAATTGAGAAAGAAAATATTCCTGAAACTGATAAACCAACAGGGCAGCTTATCGCGCATTATTGCCTGATGAGCAAACTTGTAGACTTTTATCAGAAAAAA
>JAZRTH010000301.1:0-5116 GCA_045651945.1 Thermoguttaceae bacterium | reverse complement strand
AATGGACGATTGAACAGTGCAATCTGATGTCCAGCTTATAAACTGAATTCACTGAGAGTTTGCCATGAAAGCAGCCTGGTTCGACTGTCATTCCGGAATTAGCGGCGATATGACGCTGGGCGCCCTGCTCGACGCGGGCGTTCCCATCGACGTCATACGTTCCGCCGTACAAGCCGTCCTGCCGTCCATTACCATAGACGCTCAAAACGTTATGCGTCACGGATTCCGTGCAACGCAGGCGTTGGTCGACGAACATCATGAACATGAGCACGACCATGACCATCACGATCATGAGCATAATCATGATCATGAGCATAATCACGATCATGAACATCATGACCACGACCACGGCGACCACGACCATCATGACCACGCACATCATCACGCGCACTGCCATCGAACCATGGCGGATATTTGCGCGATGGTCTTAAACGCGGCGGGACTGACGGACAAGGTCAAAACAGAAGTCATTGGCGTTTTTGAACTCATTGCTCAGGCGGAAGCGCGAGCGCACGGGTGCGAAGTCGAACAGGTTCACTTTCACGAAGTCGGCGCGGCGGACTCCATTGCAGACATCGTCGGCGCTGTTACAGGTTTGAACTGGCTGGGCGTTGAAGCCGTCTACGCTTCTGCCGTCCCGACTGGCTGCGGTACGATTCAAATCGCTCATGGCGAGGTTTCCGTACCAGCTCCGGCAACGGCTCAGCTTTTAACCGGCGTCCCTCTGGCTCCGTCAGACGTTCCCTTTGAATTGACCACTCCCACCGGAGCGGGCATTCTCAAATACTACGTCAAACGCTTTGGGCAGATGCCGCCCATGACGATTGAAAAAATCGGCGTTGGCGCCGGCGGGCGAGATCTGCCGCAGCAAGCCAACACGCTCCGTCTGGTTTTGGGAGAGCTGGCGGAAACGTCTGCTCAATCGCAGGGCGATTCCGTCTGGCAGATCGAAACCAATTTAGACGACTTGCCCGGCGAGTTGATCGCTCGCGCCGTCGAAGAGCTTTGGAAGCTCAATCCGTTGGACGTTTGGACAACGGCTGTCAACATGAAAAAACAGCGCCCCGGCGTTGTCGTGTCGGTTTTGTGCCGAGAAGACCAGGTCAAAGCGGTCGAGTCGGCTCTGTTTACTCACACGTCCACCCTGGGCGTCAGAAAATGGAAAGTCGAACGAACCGTGTTGCAACGGGAATCGTGCCAGATTCGCCTGCAAAACGGTCAGACTGTAACAGGGAAAAACGTCATCCTTCCAGACGGTTCGCACAGAACCGTTCCTGAATACGAAGACGTCTGCCGGTTAGCCAAGGAGCTGGGCGTTCCCGTTTTGGATTTGTATCGCTTGGCGCAGCAATAGATTCCGTTCCCTTTAGACAACATTCACTATTATGACAAATATCACTCGAAAAGAATTTTTGCAGACGCTTGCCGCCGCTGGAACAGCTGCAGCGTTTTCCTCCGTTGGCGCGGTTGACCTGATGGCTCAAAACGCAGGCGCAAGCGGAGCTTACAATCTGGTTGCCGTCATGGGCGGCGAGCCGGACGTTATGTTCAACGCCGCAATCGAGCAGATGGGCGGAATGAAGCGTTTCGTCAAACCCGGCATGAAAGTTACCATCAAGCCGAACATCGGCTGGGACAAGACGCCGGAACTGTCGGCGAACACCAACCCGATTCTCGTCTCCGCGATTATCAAAGCGTGCTGGGACGCAGGCGCCAAAGAAATCACCATCTTTGACCACACCTGCGACCAGTGGCGAAACTGCTATCAGTCCAGCGGAATTGAAGAAGCCGCTAAAAAGCTCGGCGCGAAAGTCGTTCCCGGCAACGAACCGGAATATTATCGCGAAACCCAGCTGCCGCGCGCTAAAAGCATGAAAACCGCCATGGTTCATCAGGCGATTCTCGATTCAGACGTCTGGATCAACTGCCCCGTTATGAAGAACCATTCGGGCGGCCGCATGACGCTGTGCATGAAAAACCACATGGGAATCGTTCTCGACAGACGGTACATGCACACTCACGACCTTCAGCAGTGCATTGCCGACATCTGCACGCTTAAACCCGCCGCCGTTTTGAACATCGTCGACGCCTATCGCGCCATGTTGACAAACGGTCCCCGCGGACGTTCTGAAGCGGACGTTGTCAATCCCAAAGCCCTGATTATGGGCACGGACATCGTCGCTGTCGATACGCTGGCAACCAGGTTCTTCGGACAGTTCATCAACATGCCGCTCAACGAAGTCGGACATCTCGCCCACGGCGAAGAACTCGGCTTGGGAACGATGAACCCGCCCAGAGATTCCATTAAGAGAATCAACCTGAAGAAACAAGCAAATTAGTGAGGTCATAGGCGAGCCGGGGTGCGTAAGCCCCCGGTAAAACCGCGTTAGCGGTTAATATAGACAATAGGCGAGCCGGGGTGCGTAAGCCCCCGGTAAAACCGCGTTAGCGGTTTATATAGACAGTAGTTTGAGATACTAACGTCTTGCGTTTAATGCCTATGCCTCCCTCACTCCTTAACTCCTCACTCCTAATTCCTAACTCACACCCTCCCTGATATTATCTTCCCGCTATATGTTACGAACCCTTCGCATTATCGCCGCGCTGGTTTTATTCCTTGGAATAACGCTGTATTTTGTCGACTTCGCCCGGTTTCTGCCGACGCAGTTCAGCTGGCTGGAACGCATTCAGCTTGTCCCGGCTCTCAAGTCGCATACCTGGATTATCATCGGCTCCCTTTTAGGGGCGACGATTTTGCTGGGGCGAATTTACTGCTCGACCCTCTGTCCGCTTGGCGTATTACAGGACGTTATCAACGCGATTGCAAAGCGGGTTCATGCCAAAAAGAAATTTGAATACAAAAAGCCGGTTCCGTTCCTTCGGCTTGTCGTTTTGCTGCTGTTTATAACGGGATACCTCGCTCTGGTCGCCAGACTGGTCGCGCCGTTTGCCGTTGGAGCGTGCAAACGCGTTTCAGCTTACGTTTCGTGGGTTTCGCTCTTGTTTGACCCGTACAGCATTTTCGGCCGCATTGCGTGCAACGTTTTCAAACCTATTTATCAGACGGGCAACAACCTGTACTGGTACGTATGCAATTCGTGCGGGATTAAAGAAGTCGCCGGCTTGCCGGTCTATTACGTCAAGGCGATTCCAATGTCCCTGGCGGCGGTTGGCGTTGCGTTGGGGTTCCTGATTGTCATCGGGTATCTTGCCTGGCGCAACGGAAGAACGTACTGCAATACAATTTGCCCCGTCGGCGCGTTTTTGGGGCTGCTTTCCCGGTTCTCGATATTCCGAGTCTGGATTGACCAAAGCAAATGCGGTTCCTGCGGCTTGTGCGCCCGAGAATGCAAGTCGTCTTGCATAGACTCCAAAGGCAAAGTCGTCGACAACAGCCGCTGCGTCGACTGCTTCGACTGTCTTTCAGCATGTCACAAAGACGCGATTCATTACGGAATCTGTTTTGGAAGCAAAGGAAAGCTCATTACTCAAATCGAGAACAAATCCGAAAAGACGCCAGCGGCGGAAAAGACGGCTGAGCAATCGACGGCTCAGTCCAGCGTTGACGGCTCGCGTCGTGAGTTTGTCGGCGCGTTGATTGGCGTAACCGGTTTGACGGTTGCCGCTCAAGCGCTGCCCAGCTCTGCCGCCGAGGAAGAAGCCGCTGCGCCGGCTCCAGCTGAGGAATCCGCGCCCGCGCCCGAAGCAAAAGTTGGCGTTCCAGAAACTGACGATCCGAATCTGTTTCAAACCGGTCATACGCCGTATACTCGCGAAACGCCCATCGCCCCTCCGGGAGCAAAGAGCATCGGACATCTCAACGCGCATTGTACCGCATGCCATCTTTGCGTTGCCAAATGCCCGTCAGAGGTTCTCAAACCGGCGACGTCAGAGTACGGCGTGAAAGGGTTCATGCAGCCGCATCTGGATTTCTCCCGCGGGTTCTGCAACTACGACTGCACAGTTTGCGGCGACGTCTGCCCGAACCACGCCATTGTCCCGCTGACGATGGAGCAGAAGCACAAGGTTCAAATGGGACGCGTCCATTTTATCGTAGAAAACTGCGTTGTAAATGTCAAAAACACCAACTGCGGAGCATGCTCTGAACACTGTCCAACTCAAGCGGTTAGAATGGTTCCGTATGAACCTAAAGATAAAAACGGCGAAATAATCAAAGGCTTGACAATTCCTGAAATTGATCCTGACATTTGCGTCGGGTGCGGCGGCTGCGAATCCATTTGTCCCGCCCGCCCGTTCAGAGCGATTTACGTCGAAGGCAACGCAGAACAGCACGACAGAAAAGAATACGAAGAGAAAAAACCGGAGATTACCGAGGTTGACGATTTCGGATTCTAGCGTTAATTCCCTACTGCCTACTGCCTACTGCCTATTGCCTTTAACCCCCTATCCCCCAACAAAGGACGACAATTATGAAACAATCCCTGTTCGTTATTGCAATCATGATTTTGTGCGGTTTGCTGGCGGTAATGCCTCAGACTGCATCGGCGGCGCCCCTTTCAGATTCCACCGTTTTTGTGGAAGCGGAAAATTTTGACAACGTCGGCGGCTGGGTTATCGACACCCAGATGATTCACGTTAAAAATCCGGGACAGGCGGGATCGCCGGTTCTGCTGGCTCACGGGATGGGAATTCCGGTAGCCAACGCCTCTACGACTGTTACACTCCCCAAGCCGGGCGAGTACAAAGTCTTTGCCAGAACCCGCAACTGGGCGTCTCCTTGGCTGCCTAAAGATCGGGAACTGTCTCGCGAAGAGCTGATTAAAGACTGGACGCCGGGCAAGTTCCGCATTATCGTCGATTCCAAACCGCTGGAAAACACGATGGGAATCGACGGCGACGGCTGGGACTGGCATCAAGCCGGTACGATTACGACAACTGAGGAAAATCAGAAAGTCAAAGTCGAGCTGGAAGACCTGACAGGGTTCGACGGCCGCGTTGACGCTCTGGTTTTCACGCAGGAAGATTCCTGTCTGGTTCCGTCCGACCCGAAGGATCTGGAACCGGTTCGTCACAAGGCGCTTGATCTGCCTGACGAAGTCCCGAACGCTCCGGAAGAATACGAGCTTGTCGTTGTCGGCGGCGGCGTAATCGGTCT
>JAZRTH010000300.1:0-11221 GCA_045651945.1 Thermoguttaceae bacterium | reverse complement strand
TTACTAAAGTTTTTTGGAAAGGGGAGTTTGAGGGGAAGAACCTTTTTTTCAAAAAAGGTTTTCCCCTCTTAAAAGGCTTGAAAAAACTTCCCTAAAAAGGGAGCCAGCTTGCTGGCGACCGTAAGTTTTTTCAAGGCGGCGAGGCGCCGCTCCCGTTGGTCGCTTGCGTAATCGGCATAATCTTTAAGGTTTCTCTCTCTTCCTAAAATTACATCTGCTCCATCTGTCAATATTCCCTTCTCAGTAGTTTTTCTAAGAAAAGTCCTATAATTTTCTCGAAAAAAGATTTAAATTTCAAAATTTCAGTGTATAATAGTATAATGAAGTTATAAAAGTATTAATATACATCCATATACATTAACGATTTTTCGTTTCGTTTATACTGAGTTATGAAAATGACCTTTACACATCGCATTTATCAATTTGCTCTTTTGAGCGCAATTTTGGCTTGTTGTTCGGCGGCGTTTGCTGAAGAAGTTACTTTGACCGCTCGTACATACCCTACTGATGTTGGGAAAAACGGATTGCCGGCAGGCAAGACGTATTGCGATTTGACGGCAGACGATCTTCTGATTGTTACACAGGCTAACGCTCAGCTGTATTTAAGCTCCAGCGCTGATTTGGTCGTTCCGATTGTAATTTCGGGAAACGCGACTGGCAGCGAAAAGACCGGTAAATTCCGATTGCAGGAAGCCGGCACCGTTGTCAATATTAACGGTCCGGTAACTTTGGCAGGAAACACCGCAGTCGGCGCTCATACAAATAACAGCAACGGAAAAATTTACTTCAATAACCAGATAACCGGTTCTGGCGCATTTATTATCGGCTCCGGCACAGGCGTCAATGTTTATTTCAGCAATGAAACAACAAACGCCAATAACTATGCTGGCAACACCCAAATCGGCGAAAATGGAATGTATATCAATCCCGCCTCGGGCTTTCTCAACTTGGGCGCAAATGAACAAATTCCCAACGGTTCCGGCAAAGGCAATCTGGTTATGCTCAACAGTTCTGTGTTGAATATGAACAGCTTTACAGAGACCGTCAACGGCTTGGTATCCACTTCAGCTTCCACGTCAATTAACGGATCAGGAAAGCTGATTCTTGGCGACAATAACGCGACCGCCAGTTACGCAGGGAATGTTACTGGTTCTCTGGCGGTGGAAAAAATCGGGTCAGGAACGCAGACCCTTTCCGGAACAAACTCTTACAACGGCGGAACGACAATCAACGCAGGAACGCTTATCCTTGGCGAGAACGGATCGCTGGGCAGCGGAAACGTTTCTGTCGCTCAAGACGCAACGTTAGGCATTCAAACGCAACAAGGTTCAACGAAAACCTGGGACGGCGGAACGATTTCCGGCTCTGGTACGCTCAAAGTTACCGGCGGCGGGACTTTTTCCATCACGCCTGTCCAAATGCAGATTGCCAACGACGGCAGCCTTATCGCCGACGGCGCCAACATTATTCTCAACAACTCGGCAGACGCCAACGGCAACTATTCCGGAGCTGAGATTTACATCAATAACGGCGGGTCTGTTACATTTTCCCGTTCCGGGTCCAAAGACCAGTTCTGGATTTCCAATCAAACGACCATTACTTTCGGCGAGTCGGGCGGAGGAACGCTCAACGCCGGCGGCAATAATACAATCAACCTTGTCAATAACTCTCAAACGCAGATTATTACCAAAGGCGGCGCGACCAATTTCGTTACCGGCGCAAGCGGATTTAACCTGCATTCTCAAAACATCACCTTTGACGTTGCAAAGGGGACAGATCCAAACGAAAACGACCTGGTCTTTTCCGCTCGTCTTTGGAACGGCAAAGGCATCGTCAAAAACGGCGAAGGTACACTGGTTATTTCGAGCGAAGACGGCGCTACTGCCAACAATTTCGCTGGCGGAACCACCATCAATAAAGGCGCGGTTCGCCTGACCAACAACGGAATTCTCGGAACCGGAGCTGTTGCTGTCGGCGCGGACGGATCTCTGGAATTCGCGTACTCGGAAGACAAGTCTTTTACCAACGCCATTTCCGGCTCAGGTAAAATCGTCAAGACGGGCGACAACAAAGTCAGCTTTACCGGCGCCAATACATTTACAGGCGACGTCGACATTCAGGGCGGAACGCTGTCCACATTAATTAATGGAACAAACAAGAATTTAAACATAACAAAGCTTTCCGGATCCGGCGATCTTGAACTTCGCATGGCAAGCGGAAGCAGCGACGCGAAACTGCCGAACCTGACCAATGACGGCTTTACCGGTAATATTTCTCTGGTTCTGGAAGGCGCCGCCAGCAACACGAAAATCAATACAAACAGCCAATCGTTTGAGGGCTTTACGTTCAAGGTGAATCCGGGAACGTCGATTTTTGTAGCCGGCGCAGAATTCAAAGCGGACGTCTTGCTTTCCGGAACCGGCAACAGCGAGAATCGCGGCGCGATGCGTATCGCTAACAACTTTAGCGGGGATCTGACCGTCATGGCAGATGCGAACGTCGGAATAGATGGAACTCGAACGGTTTCCGGCAATATTACATCTGGCGCAGACAGCGGAGAAGTAACATTATTTATCAATGGTAAAACAGATGGAACAACTGTAACGGCGAATGCAGGCCCAGGAACGTTTACTGGCTCTGTTTCCGATGGAGATTCCGGATCAAAATTAGGTATAAATGTTGTTTCCAATACTCAAACGTTCTCCGGCGAGTTGTCCTATTCTGGACCGACGACAATCAAATCCGGCGCGACAATGACGCTCATCGGCGATGGCGCCAATCTGGCAGCCTCCAGAGCCGCGGTTGTCAACGGAACGCTCAACTTCACAGATTACACCGGCGAGTCCGCCATGACGCTTAACAACCTGACCGGAAGCGGCGCTGTTACGGGAACGGATAAAAACCTGATTCTCAACAACGATACCGCCACCACGTATACGGGTACAATTAATATCGGAACGGGAACGATTACCAAAGACGGCTCAGGAAAACTTACAATCCAGGGAGCTGCGGGAAGACTGACGGCAAGCGCCTATACCATCAACGACGGCGTTTTGTCGATTGAATCCGCCAACCTGATTGGAACTGCGCCGTCTGTTAACGTTGCTCAATCCGGAACTCTTTCTTTGAAATTCGACAGCGGAAGCGCAACGCGATTCGATGCAACCAATCTGTCTGGCGCAGGCGTTTTAGAAATGGCTCTGTACAACGGGACGGGCAACACCTATTTAGACAATCTCAATACGACGAACTTTACCGGCGTTGTCTCTCTGGTTCAGGGCGGCGCTCGCAACGGCAATAAACTCAACACGTCAACTCTGGCGTACGAGGGCGTTACATTTATCGTCAACCCGGACACAACGCTCTTTGCAGCTGGAAACTTCAAGGGAGACGTCATTCTCTACGGCATGGGCAACAGCGAAAACCGCGGCGCTCTTCGCGTCAGCAACACGGTCAGCGGCGACATTACCGTCATGACAGATACGCTCATCGGCTGCGACTGGGGCGCCAATACTACTTATCACGTCGATAGCGACATCGTCGCTGGCGCAGAATCCGGTGAGGTTACTGTTCAACTCAAGACAACAGGCGATACCGCTATGATGGACTTCTCTGGCAGTATTTCAGACGGAGACGCCGGCGCAGCGTTAGGCTTCCGTGTTTTGAGCTGCGTTACTCCGCACGTCTTCTCCGGAGATTTGTCCTATACCGGAGCGACAACACTCGATTCAGGCTCCGGTTTGAAATTGACCGGCGACGGCGCCAATTTGGTCAACTCCAGAGACGTTGTTGTCAACGGCGCGCTCGACTTTGCCGGATATACTGGCGAGTCCGCCATGAAGTTCAATAACCTGACGGGAACCAACGGCGCGATTACCGGCGGCAATAACGATTTGATTCTCAACATCGAAAAAGACACAGCGTATTCGGGAACGATTCAAATTGGAACTGGAACGCTTACCAAATCCGGCATTGGCAATCTTAAACTCTTGGGCCCCAACGATGGCGACCTCGTTGCAAGTACGTTCAATGTCGACGCAGGTCGATTAGACGTCAAAGAATTCTTTACTGGCAAAATCAACGTCAATCCAACCGCAATCCTCTCGCCCGGCAACTCCATTGGAACTCTACGAGTCAACGGCGATTTCGCTCTTGACGGAGGTACGCTGTTAATGGAAATCGGCGGTCCGACAGCCGCTGACAGCGACCAGCTGTTTGTTTCCGGCAACTTGAGCTTGACAGACGATTCGTCTATTCTGTTACAGTTAACAGATGGTTTTTCGCTGGCGCCTAACGCTCCATTTGAGGTTATTCTGGACGCCGCCAACAGCGAGAGCGTTATCGATAACGTACTGAGCAGCATTGATTCCTACTATTTCTCCGGTTTGACCTACGGTTTAAATGCCGACGGTTACTGGGCAATTATGGGTCATGTTGATCCCAACGCCGTTCCGGAACCGTCGACGTGGGCGCTGTTGATTCTCGGCGCGTTTGGTTTGGCGTTGGCGCGAAGATTTCAAAAGCGCTCTAAGTAACAACGTTCTAAATGACAATTGAACGATTCCTGCAGCTATCGTTAAGCGGTCAGATTGTTCTGGCCGCTTTTTTGCTCTTTCTGGGGCAAGGGCTGGAATGGATAGCTCTTGCCGTGGCGCTTTTTGTTCTGGCTGCCTTTCTGGTCGTTGACAAATACAAGCTCTTTGAGCTCAATCCGCTCGGATTAAACATCCTGACGCTTTTAGTCGCGGGCTTCTGCGTTTACAATCTGTTTTTTTACGGCTCGCCGTTTCAAATTGTTTCCAATACAGCAAACGGCTTGCTGCTTATGGAATTGATTCTTCTTTTACGAAGAAAGACGTTTCATACCTACTGGCTGATTTTTCTGTTGAGCTTCTTTCAGGTTGTCGTTGGATCGGCGTTTCGGCAGCAAACGATATTTGGAATCCTGCTGTTAGTATTTGTAACAATCGCTCTGATTTCTCTGACGGCTCTGACGTTTTACCGTCAGGCGGAAGAGCCAACGGAAGACAACATCAAAAAGCCGCAAGATAAAAAGATGGAACCAGCGGCGGAATCGTCCCTGCAGAGTTCCGTTCGAAACGCTCAACAGCGCGGCAAACGGTTTCCTTTCTGTTTCTCTCTGACGTGGAAGCTGATTGCGACCGGTCTGTTTTCGCTTTTGGTTTCTGTAACAGTTTTTCTTTTAACGCCTCGCTTTGGCGAAGGTTCCTATTTGGGATTTCCCGGAACCGGTTCCGGCGCGCCGGCGTCAATCGGATTTAACGACGTTCTCCGTCTGGGAGAATTAGGGCCGCGGCAAAAGGACTCTACAATCGTTTGTCAAGTCAAACTGTTTGAGGGAGATACGAACTCGCCAGCGCAAAAGCCAATCCAGCTATACCTTCGCGGCATAACGGTCAACTCGTACGAAAACCGTCAATGGCGATTTAATAACCGTCCTTATCGGGAACCGTTTCTTCAGCCCAACGAACGCCTGAAACAATACTCCAATCTGACAACGGATGCTGAGGACTCGGATTTGGAGTCCAAGCCGGATTTGACAACGCGCATTCTGTACAGCATTAACCCCACAGGACGTCTGGACGCGTTTGCCGTGTGGCCGTTTTATCCCCGCGATCTGGTTCAATTTCGAATGTTCTTTACGTTCAACGCTCTGGATCAGCGTCTAAGCCGCAGAGAGTTCATCGCCCGACAGCGTCACGCCTACGAATTCTATACGCCGTCTGTTCAACGCGGCGTTCAGGTCGAGATCACGCCCAAACTGTACCCCCAGGAGTTTGCTTCGCTGATTCAAATTCCCAAAGACGAAAACGGGGAAACGCTCATTCCGTCCGCTCGAAAACTGGCGGATAAATGGCTGGACGAGGCAGGGTTGTCAGTCGAAAACGACGGGATTGAAAAAGTCGCGCGCCAGCTGTGCAGAAAACTGCGCGACTCTGGAGAATACGCCTACAGTCTCAACCCTCAAAAGCGAAACCGTACTCTCGACCCGCTGGAAGATTTCCTTTCCGAACATAAAGTTGGGCATTGCGAATTTTTCGCCTCCGCGTTGACCATGCTTCTTCGCAGCGTCAACATTCCCGCTCAGCCGGTTATTGGATACGCAACAAACGAATACAGTAAATACGGGGAATACTTCACCGTCCGTCAGCGGCACGCTCACGCCTGGGTTGAGGTCTGGATTCCGTCAAGCCAGCTTGACCTGGACTACGACCAGGATTCACCGGCGATTGTAACTGCTGACAATTTCAATTCTTATAAAAAAACGTGGTCGCAGCGCGACTGGCGATACGGCGGCTGGCTGCGTCTTGACGCTACTCCGTTTATCACCCAGGAAGAAACGCAAATCAACGCCTTTGTCGACTGGTTCGGCAGCATGTTTGACTGGATGAACGTTCAGTGGGAAAAGTACATGATCAGAATGGATCCCAGAACTCAGCGGACGCAGGTTTACGATCCCATCCGGCATTTATGGGATAACTCCAAGCTCTATCGATGGTTACGCGATTTTTTCAGCAAGACTTCCATCAAAAAACTCTTGACCGTCTTGATTTTAGTTTTAATTGGGTTATACTGGACTATAAAGCTGTTGAGCGCAGCATGGAAATGGCTTCAAATCCGGTTTAAGCTTAAAGGTTCCAGCTTAAGGGCGGCTGAAGCGCGGGTCGAGTTTTACAGACGCTTTGAAAAGGCGCTTCGTCGGCGGGGATTTACCCGTCGAGCAGACCAGACCCCGCTGGAATTCGCCCTGGAACTGGAAGGGCTCCCCCAGTTCGCCGACTGGACGATCGGACCGAAAGAGATTGCCATGAAATACTATGCGGTCCGATACGGGGGAGAAACCGTTTCCCCTGATTGGATTAAAGCCGTTAAAGAAAGTCTGAGGAAATAGGGAGTAGGGAATAGGGAATAGTACTTCGACTTCGGCGAATTTAAATCTACTCCCTACTCCCCATTCCCTATCCCTAAAAATTATGACACGCATACTATCCCTGCTAACCTTGCTCGTCGTTTTGACGGTTCCGTTGTACGCAGACGACGCGGGGGCAGAAAAGGCGTCCTTGTTCAGAACGCCAGTCTTCCTTCAGATCCCGTCTGAGACGTCAATCGGCGCGGTTTGGGGCGTCAACGGTCCGGCGGCTGGGTTTGTCGAGTACTCAACCAAAGATGACCTGTCGGACGCAAAAAGAGTTTACGCCTGCGTTCCCCCGCTGCGGTCAATTCAGGACAAAGTTCTGTCCGTTAGAATTCGCGGTCTGGAGCCGAACACAAAATACTACTATCGCGCTGCGACTATGTCGGTGGACTATCCCAACGCTTACCACGTCAAAGTGGGCAAGCCGGAATTCAGCGCCGTACATTCGTTTACCACGATGGGCGAAAAAGCGCGATCGTCGTTTGCTGTAATCAACGACACGCATGCAGAATACGACACCGTCAAAGCGGTTCACAAAAAGCTCAAAGCCCTTCAGCCGCCGGTTGTCATTTGGAACGGCGACGCCGCAGACCAGTATAAATCCGAGGAAAAAGCTGTCAACTCAATTCTGAATCTAACCGGTCGAGCCATGGCAGAGAACTACGCGTTCCTGTTCGTTCCCGGCAACCACGATTATCGCGGGGCGTGGGTCAGAAATCTGGATACGGTTCTGCTGACTCGGAACCCGGAAGAACGCGATTCCAAATACTGGGCGCTGGGTCGAAATTTCGCCGTCCGTCAGGGCGATATTGCCCTCATCGGCATGGACACCGGCGAAAGTAAATCGGACGACAACCCCGACTTGCAGGGTTTGGCAGAGTTCGAATCGTACCGGGAACTGCAAACGCAATGGCTTAAAGAGACGCTGGAACGACCGGAAATCAAATCCGCCCCGTTTATCGTCGCGTTCTGTCACATTCCGATGATTATTCCCCGCGACGATGTCGTACCCGGTCAGAGCGCTTCGTACGTATGGAGCAGGGCGACTTCGTACCAATGGGGACAGTTGTTCAGTCAGCACGGCGTTCAAGCGGTTATAACCGCCCACAAACACCGCTATCGATGCGATGAACCGATGGAAGACCGTCCTTGGGCGCATTTCGTTGGCGGAGGAAAAAGCCCCAAAACAGCAACTGTCTTTCACGGAACTGTCGAAGACGGCAAGCTGATAATTCGCGTTTATAGAATCGAAGACGATTCGATTATTAAAGAAGTTAAATTCGAGAAAAGAAAGCTGCTAGCTCCTAGCTTCTAGCTTTTAGCCTCTTGTTTTGAGTTCTTGGCTTTAACCTGCTAACCCCCAAGCTAATGGCTAGCAGCTAAAAGCTAAAAGCTCCCTACCCACATAATTATCATGAAACACTTACTTTCCCTCCTATCCCTTGTTGCCGTTTTTACGGCTCCCCTTTTCGCTCAGGACGCGGCTCCAGAAAAGAAGTCGCTCTTTACAACGCCGGTTGTGTTACAGATTCCGGCGGAAACGTCGATCGGCGCAGTCTGGGGCGTCAACGGTCCCGCTGCGGGGTTTGTTGAATACTCCACCAAAGAAGACCTGTCGGACGCGAAACGAGTTTACGCCTGCGTCCCGCCGCTGCGATCCATCCAGGACAACGTTCTGTCCGTTCGGATTCGCGGGCTGGAACCGAACACGAAGTACTATTATCGCGCTGCGACCTTGCCGGTAGACTATCCCAACGCGTACAACGTCAAGGTCGGCAAGCCGGAATTCAGCGCCGTTCATTCGTTTACCACGCTGGGCGACAAAGCCAAGGCGTCGTTTGCCGTGATTAACGACACGCATGCCAACTTCCCGACGTTTAAGGTTCTGGACAAAAAGGTCAAAAGCCTCAATCCAACGGTTTTGATTTGGAACGGCGACACGGGCGAAATGACCTCGGAACAGTACGCGGTTCAAACGCTGCTCAATCCCGGAGGATGCGCCATCGCTGAAGATTACGGCATTCTGTTTGTGGCGGGCAACCACGACAACCGCGGCCCGTGGGTGAGAAACATCGACAAAGTTCTCATCAAACGGAACCCGGAAGAACGCGATTCCAAGTACTGGTCGCTGGGTCGCAACTTCGCCGTTCGCATGGGCGACGTCGCTCTTATCGGCTTGGACACCGGCGAGGACAAGCCGGACGCTCACCCGGTTTTCCAGGGACTGGCGGAATTCGAGCCGTATCGGGAACTGCAGACGCAATGGCTCAAAGAGACGCTCGAACGTCCGGAAATCAAGTCCGCGCCGTTTATCGTCGCGTTCTGTCACATTCCGATTTTCGACAGCGACCCAAATTCAAACCCCGGCAACATCATGGAAGGATTCGCCTATTGGCTAAAGCCGTGTTCTGAAATGTGGTCGCCGCTGTTCAAAAAGTACGGCGTTCAGGCGGTCATTACCGCTCACATGCACCATTTCCGTTACGACGAACCGACCGAAGACCGACCGTGGGCGCAGTTTGTCGGCGGCGGGCACTCGTTAGCCGAACGCTACGACACTGCTACCGTTATCAGCGGAACCGTTGAAGACGGCGAACTGGTTATTCGCGTTTATAAGATGAGCGACGACTCATTGATTAAGGAAGTAAAATTTGAGAAACGAGATATTGAAAGGCGGTAATGAAGTGAGCGAAGCGAACGGAATTACGCATTCGCCGTCAGGCGAACCTAACAAAGGGTGCAGATATTTTGGTTCGCCTTCGGCGAACTGCGTAACTCCGCTCCCGCTGGTCGCTCCGTTACCGCCTTCCATTCACTTGTACCCCCCCCACTACTATGACTATCAAAATACAAACCATATCCGATCCGATGATGGATCAAAACGCTTACATCGTTAATCTGGACGGCAGTTCAGAGTGCGTTGTGATTGATCCTGGCATGTCCGGCGACGAGGTTGTTTCGGCGCTCGAAGCGCAGCAGCTCAAGCCGGTTGCGATTTTATGCACTCACGGGCATTTTGACCACATCTGGGGCGTAGACGCGCTTCGCAAGGCGTTTCCAGACGTTCCGACGTACATCGGCGCCAAAGACGCTGACAAGTTCGAAAATCCCAGCGGCAACCTGTCTGTCGATTTCGATATTCCTACTTCCATTCCCGCCGCTGAAAAGACCGTTAGCCATGGCGACAAATTGTCTTTAGCCGGGTTGGAATTCGAGGTTCGAGAAACTCCAGGACATTCCGCCGGACACGTTATTTATATTCTTCGCGAGAATTTACCCACCGGGGCAGTTAAGACGATGCTTTTCTGCGGCGACGTCCTGTTTGCTGGAAGTATTGGCCGTTCAGACTTTTACGACGGCAACACGGAAGAACTTATCAACAGTATCAAAACCCAAATACTGACGCTGCCAGACAATACGATCGTCTATTCCGGACACATGAGAAGCACAACTGTAGAACGGGAAAAGATTTACAATCCGTATTTTTAAGCGCTACTCAATTTTCAGAATTTTTGAAAAAAATCTGAAAATTGGGATTGCACGATTTCGACCTTTGGGGTATATTAGAGCTTTGCCTGCTTGGAACAAACATACCAGATGTTTTATTCAGACGACATAAAAGAACAGATTCGCGAAAAGATTGATATTGTCGACCTGGTCGGCAAGTATCTTCCCCTGCAGCGTCAGGGGCGGCTTTTCGTTGCGCGCTGTCCGTGGCACGACGACCGCAAGCCGAGCTTGCAGGTCAACCCGGAACGGCAATCGTTCAAATGCTGGGTCTGCGACATCGGCGGGGATATTTTCTCCTTCGTCATGAAGATGGAAGGCTGCGATTTCCCCGAAGCCAAACGAATCCTGGCGGAAATGGCTGGCATTGAGCTGCCGGAGTATCACAAATCGTCGGGCGGATTTACCCATCGTCATTTTGACCCGTCCGAAGCCCCGGAAGAAGTCGACGCCTACGAACCCAGTCCGGAAGAACTCAACGGACCGCTGTTAAGCGCCAAGCCAACGTTGGCAGATAACGATTCGTCAAACACCCCCAACAGCGCCTCAAACAATACCCCCCAGACTGAATCCCCGCTCCCTCTGGAAGACGCGCCAAATTTTACGTCTCCAGAACCTGCCTCGCCTCCACAGACAGAAAAAAAATCCACCCCGCGTCAGTTGCTTTTTACAGTTCTTTCGTGGGTAGAAAAACAGTATCACGAAAGTTTACTGTACACCCCGCAGGGAGAACGAGCCAGAAACTATCTCCGCAATCGCGGCATTACAGACGAAAGC
>JAZRTH010000299.1:0-1179 GCA_045651945.1 Thermoguttaceae bacterium | reverse complement strand
ACAATTACTCAATTTTTCCAACAATCCAGTTTTCGCAGCCGGATTCTTTCAGGGAATCGCGAATGGCGTCAACTGCGGCGGGGTCGGCAATAACGACCATGCCCAAGCCGCGGTTGAACACGCGAGCCATTTCGGCGTCTTCGACTTCGCCCAACTTCTGCAGCCAGTTGAACAGAACCGGAACGGGCCAGGAGCCTTCCTCAAATACCGCCTTAAGTCCTTCGGGAATAATGCGGTCGACGTTTTCCTGAAGTCCGCCGCCGGTAATGTGCGCCAAACCGTGAATGGACGGCGCGATCGCGTCGTTGTCCAGAAGTTTGCGAATCGGCTTGACGTAAATCTTTGTTGGCGTCAGGAGAGCTTCGCCAACGGTCGTTCCAAGTTCTTCTACAAAGTCGGTAACTTTCAAACCTGCGGCTTCAAAGACGATTTTTCTCACCAGCGAGAACCCGTTGGAATGAAGTCCGGAAGACGCAATTCCGATAGCGACGTCGCCCTTGGCGATTTTTTTGCCGTCGATGATGTTCTTTTTAGACGCGACGCCGACGCAGAATCCCGCCAGGTCGTATTCGCCGGGAGCGTAAAGATCCGGCATGATCGCGGTTTCCCCGCCCAGCAGCGCGCTGTTGGCCTGGACGCAGCCGTCGGTAATGCCGGAAACGATCTGTTCCAACAGCGGCGGGTTGTCTTTGTCCATGGCAACATAGTCAAGGAAGAACAGCGGTTCCGCGCCGCAGCAAATCGCGTCGTTGACGCTCATGGCAACCAGGTCGATTCCGACGGTGTCGTGCTTGTCCATCATAGTAGCGACCTTGAGCTTTGTCCCGACGCCGTCTGTACAGGAAATCAGAACCGGGTCTTCGTAGTTCCGACGCATCAGCGGAGAACTGTAATCCAGAGAAAACAGCCCTGCAAACCCTTGCGGGAGTTTCATAACCCGGGGCGTGTTGGTCTTTTCCATCAGTCCCGGCAGGCGTTTCATAGCCTGATTGTATACGTCCAAATCGAGTCCAGCGTCTTTGTAGGTTAATTTTGCCATGGCGAATTTTAGGGTTGAAGTTTCACTTGGCGCTCTTTAGCCGCGAGAACCTGCTATGAACTATAATCGACTAAAGAACAACCGTTTAGTCCGTATTATCGCATAAAGTTAGAATCTTTCAAGGGCGGGGGAGGGTAATA
>JAZRTH010000298.1:0-4819 GCA_045651945.1 Thermoguttaceae bacterium | reverse complement strand
AGGACGGCTTGCATTTCCAGAACGTTTTTTCAACGCCGATCTTCTCCCCCAAAGGCGACTGGACAAACGGTCGGGCGATCGACGCTGACTTTATCGAGTTCAAGGGGAAATGTTTCCTCTACGCCGCGACCCGAGACCCCGAAGGGAAAATTCAAAAACAGGTTGTCGCCGTTGCGGAGAACCGTAACAACCTCGCCCCGGATCAGTGGAAACAATGCGATCATTCCATTCTTGAACCGACTCTGCCTTGGGAAACGCGCTGTATAGAAGCGGCGTCCGTTTGCGAACGCGACGGCAAGCTGCTCATGTTCTATGCGGGCGGATACAACAACGATCCTCAGCACATCGGGCTGGCGCAGTCGGATGACGGCGTCCACTGGACGCGCGTCTGGAACGTCCCGTTTATTACCAACGGGCCCAAAGGACAATGGAACTCCAGCGAATCCGGACATCCCGGCGTCTTTATCGACCCTGAAACCGGCAAGACGTGGCTGTTCTTCCAGGGCAACGACGAACACGGGAAATCCTGGTATCTGTCCCGCGTTGAACTGGAATGGGTTGGCGGCTTGCCGAAAGTCAAGTAACGTTTGAATCGCTGCGTTAGAATCTGTTTCGACTTTACGGGCTGCGTATAATATCCGCAGTAAGAGTTTTATTCGTAACCCGTTTTTTTAGGAGACAGATTCATGAATGCCAATACAGTACTGAAATTTACGGGACTGCTGCTGTTGATTATCGGCGGTCTGAACTGGGGATTGGTCGGTCTTTTCGACTTCAATCTGGTAAGCTATATATTCGGCGACAACTCGTTTTTGACCCGGACGATTTATATTCTCGTTGGACTGGGCGCTTTGGGCGTTACTGCCGCTCTGCCGGAAATGCTGGGTATTTCCGACTCGGAAAAGTACGTTTAGAGATTCTGTCAGAATAGAAAGAATCGGAAGCAGGGAAAGGGGAATTAGAAGAGCTTCTAGCTATTAGCTCCTAGTTATTATCTTTGGGACTTTTTGTTCTCAGCGTTAGACTTTTAAAGCTGAAAACCAAACCTAAAAAGCTAACGGCTAGAAGCTAGCGGCTAAAAGCTTTTTCCCCTGTCTACAGCATTTCGCTATTTCTTTTCCGCTTCTTCCGCCATGCGTTTCATGCCTTCGTCATTGCTGATTTTCGGACTGTAGCCGAAGTCTCGTTTGGCGGCAGAGATGTTGAAATAGTTGCTTACCGACAACTGAACAGCGAGAAATTTTGACATCGGCGGGTCGGACTCTCGCCCGATAAGCGACCAGATAAAATCGTAAATCGCGCCAATAGCGTATGCGGCAGAAAACGACATCGCCTTTTTAACGGGCGGAAGATGGTAAATCTCCAACAGCTGGTCAATCCAGCCCCAGCAGTTGACGGGGTCGTCCTGTGACAGAAAATACGCTTTGCCGGCAGGAATCGCTTTCGATCCAGGAAGCAAAGCGTCCATGGCGGCGATGTGTCCGTCAGCGGCGTTTTCAACGTAGGTTGTATCGACGAGATTTTTCCCCTCTCCAACGCGGCGCAGAATTCCCGCTTTGGCTCGCTGAATAAGACGGGGAATGAGATTGTGGTCGCCAGGTCCCCAAATCAGATGCGGACGCAACGCGCAGGTAGACAGCGTTTGTCCGTCATCGGTTTGACGTCCGTTATATTCAAGCGTTTTCTGTTCCGCCATCGCCTTGCTGCGAGGGTAATGAGCGTTAAAGGATTTCGGATACGGCGTCGATTCGTCGGCATTTTCCAATGAATAGTTTGTAAACACAACGCTGGGACTGGACGTATAAACCATTCGAGAGACGTTGGATTTCAGACAGGCGTTGAGAATGTTTTCCGTCCCAACAACGTTGGTTGAATAATACCGATTCCAGTTTGCTCCGATTCCTGCAATCGCCGCCACGTGAAACACCGCGTCCACGCCGTTACAGGCGTCTAATACTGCTGACGAGTCTGCCAGATTGCCCAAGCGCATTTCCAGCCCGCGAGCTTCCAGTTCCGGCTGCGGACGTCGGGCGAAGCCGCGAACGGAATCCCCGCGCGCGAGCAGCTTTTCTACGATATGACGTCCCAGAAATCCGCCGGGACCGGTTACAAGGTATTTCATAGGAACAATGACAGTATCGCCATGCACAGGCTGTTAAGGTTAAATAAAAAATGTAATACTATACTTGGCAGAATCGACTGCGTTCTATAATATAAAAAACCAAATACAAGAGCAAGAGGAATAAGGCAAAAAGGATCTGGAAGAAAATGCGTTTGGGTGATGAATCGAATTACAAGCAAAATAACTGTTAATACGTATGTCGGAATGATAATCCAAATCCATTTTACGCCGAACAGCGCCAATTTAAACGCCTCTTTCCAGGTTCCAAATAAATCCCGGAGACGCAAACGTCGAACATGAAATACATATGTAAAGCAAATAACCGTAAACATTGACCAGGCAATGCTGCAAACGATTACAGAACGAGTAATGTCTTCAATAGTTGCATGAGCAACATCCTCTGACCGATAATGAATCAAGGAGAAAAACAGGGCGGGCAGAACAATGCTGATAATTGCAATAGACCAACGACGGGTTTGGACAGAAATATTATGTTGTTTATGAAAAAACTTTGTCATAATGCCCTGTAGACAGTTCTGAAGTCCAGCTCGAAAGAGCAGTTCTTCGTTAATCGGAGCCAGAATGCAAGCCATATAAAATGAAAGACCAATGATGGTCCAATTTCGCGTTTGAACCAATCGTAAAATCGGATGTTCATTGCTAGGCTTGCCGTTATCGAAGATATTTGTGGGAAACGTTTGAGGAATGTTTAATTGGCTTTGTTCTTCCGGAGTTGCGGGGGTTGGATATAATACCGGGCGTAGTAAGGTAGGCAAAAACATAAACAGCCATGCCGCTACAAGCAATTCCAAAACGCTGCAATGCCATAAAGAATAACGGCGCTTGGGAATCCACCACGACAGAATTTTTATCAGTATTGAAGTCATAAATTGTATTATATATCGATTCCAAAGTTTAGCAACAGGGGGCGCAAGCGTTTTAGGAACCGCAGCAGGCAGCAATAGTTCCTGTTTTGGAAACAGGCTTATAGAGAATCGCAAATTGAAGATGCGTTCGGATTAACTGGAATTGGGATTGAAAAGAACAAAGGATACAAAAGAAACTCATCTGCCAAACAGGCGCCTGTTGGACGATTACGCTAACGCCGACGCCAGATTGACAGATGAGTCAACACTTTTTGCAAGCGGATCTAAAAGCCCGCTATTATACTTCAAACAGATTTAATATCTGAATATATGTAACGGATTACATGCAAATCAGACGATTGAAAGCACTGTCGATTTCAACGCTTTTTTCGTCGTCTTCTTCACCGCCTTTTTCTCTGCATTTTTAACAGCCTTTTTCACCTCTTTTTTGGTGGTCTTCTTCAATTCCTTTTTCAGAGTTTTCTTGGCTGCGTCCTTTAACGCTTTTTTCAATTCTTTCTTCATAGCTTTCTCCATGCTAATAAAAGGGTTGTTGAGTAATATCGAATCAACAAGCAACAATTCTAAAAGAATCTTTGTCGTCGACTCATAAAGCGCGAAAAACATCGCGCAAAAACTTGTTAGTTACAATCGTTCTAAACCGTCATTCTAAAAAGAATGCACGAATAAAACGGTTTTGGAGAGGAAAAAAGAACGGGGGGAAAATCGCTTTGTTCTTTTTCCTCTCTCAATGATTTGTTGTCAAAAACTATTTGTCTTCAGCCTTGATGACGATTCCACCCCAGACAACGGGCAGTCCATTGTCGGTAAATCCGCCCAAATTCTTTTCCGGATTGGCAATTCGCTTGCCGCAAACGACAACTTTATCGCCAACAGCGGGCTTGATCTTGCGAAGACCAACCACTTCAACGGAACCGTCTTGACCGTCAACTTTGATCGTACTAATCTGATAGCCGTCGCGTTCGGAAACGTCTGACAAACTTCCGACAAACAATACGCCAGCGTCGTCGGATGCGTCTTCGGCTCGAGCCGCCCACTTTTCAGACAGCGAAGAAGCCAAAGCCGCTTTCGTTCCAAAATTGCCCATTGCTGTGCGAACTTTACTCATCGCTTCTTTGAGTTGGTCGTCAACAGCGCTGGTATCGACAAACGTAGATTTTTCCGCCATGTCGTTCAGCGCTTCATAGACGGCATCGTCAATCTTTTTAGCCGCCTTGAATGCGGTTCCGACCGCTGCAACAGCTTCGCTAACGTCAGATGACGAATACACAGGCGCATTGATTACGCCCGGCTCAACGGGTTCGTCGTTCGATTCGTCGTCCAAGTTGCTGTCCGCAAAAACGTTTTCGGGTTCATCTGCGTTTTCAGCTTCGTCATTTGCCAGGAATGCGTCTGGATCAAAGGCTCCGTCGTCAGCTGCAGCCGCATCGTCAGCGGGAGCTTCGTCGTCAGCGGGAGCAGCGTCGTCTGCTGGAGCAGCGTCGTCAGCCGGATTGACTTCTGGTACGGGCGGAACAGGATTGTCAGCGGGTTTATCCGCAGGCGCGTCTGTGGCAGCGTCTGTCGTTCGACCGGGGAAGACAAACATCGCCCAATCCGGCCACCATTCTGGAATGTATTTATACGTTGACTTAATGCCCGGCGCTGGAATTGGGATATTTGACTGAGCGCCTGTCGTCATTTCGATAAGGGCCATTACGTATGGGAACAGAATAAACGCCAGCAGACCTCCAAAAATGATGCCTACAATACTGCCGCCTTTCTTTGGAGAAGCCTTTGGTCGGGCGGGACGCTTACGTTTGCTGGGCGC
>JAZRTH010000297.1:0-15376 GCA_045651945.1 Thermoguttaceae bacterium | reverse complement strand
CGTTTGAAGCGTGCATAACAAATCGACGTACGCTTGCGTCGTGGAGTGTGCCGGCTTGACCTCGCCTTGTCCAAAGACCCGCTAAAAAACAACGACGCAGCCAAAAAACCATTCTGGATCGCGGACGTAAGTCCGCCAAAGAATTTTTAGCCGCAAAGGACGCAAAGAACGCAAAGAAATTTTTAAAACTTCTCGAACATCCTCCGCGGCTCCGCATCTCCGCGTAAGATTTTCCCGGGCGGCAGGGGACTGCCGCGTGCCGGCTCACCCGTGTGCGTGCGCAGGACAAACGTTTTGTTCGCCTAGCGGCGAATGCGTAATTCCGCTCCCGTTGGTCGCTCCATTACCGCCTTCCATTAGTTTGCGAACTAGAGCGTGAGGTTTTATCGATCAGCCCCCTCATTTCCCTCTTGCCAGCAACGTGAAAAAAACGTATAATTATTGTATTCAATTCAAAAGTTCACCGAGGATTAAAATCATGACCCTAACTCAAAACATCTCAGCGTTCGCCCTGTTGTTTGCCGTTCTTTTTATCGCCTGCGGAGCGAGAGCGGAACAGCCGGGCGCCAACCCGGACGCCGAAGCCTTATACGAACGCGGCAACGACTATTTTCAGGGCGACAACGGAACGCCTGTAAACAAAGAGGAAGCGTTTAACTGCTGGAAGAAAGCGGCGGAAATGGGACACGCCCCGTCTCAACACAAGCTTGCATGCTGCTATCATTTTGGCGAAGGGGTCGCTCAAGATCTGGAAAAAGCAATAGAATGGTGGCGCAAATCCGCAGAGCAGGGATATGTAAAAGCTCAGCACAATCTGGCTCTGTGTTATTCTAAGGGAATAGGCGTTGCTCAAGATAGCGTAGAAGCTGTGAAATGGTTTCGTAAAGCAGCTGAACAGGGAGACGTAGACTCTCAGTACAATCTTGGCGTTTGCTATCATACGGGCGAAGGCGTTGAAAAGAATCCGGAGGATGCCGTAAAATGGTATCGCAAAGCGGCAGAACAAGGAGTTGCAGAATCACAATACAATCTGGCTGTGTGTTATTCTAAGGGGATTGGCGTTGCTCAAGATAAAGCAGAAGCCGTGAAATGGTACCGTAAAGCAGCTGAGCAAGGCGTTCCAGAAGCTCAATGCGACCTTGCCATTTGTTTGTTTAGTGGCAAAGGAGTTACTCAAGATAAAGCAGAAGCCGTGAAATGGTATCGTAAAGCGGCTGAGCAGGGAAATACGCAAGCGCAGAACAATCTTGGAGCTTGCTATTTTGCAGGCGAAGGGGTTTCTCAAGATTTTTCAGAAGCCGTAAAATGGTGCCGTAAAGCGGCTCAACAGGGTTATGCTCAAGCTCAATACAGTCTTGGCGGTTGTTATTACAAGGGCTTAGGCGTGGAAAAAGACTATATGGAATCCGAGTTTTGGCTTCGACAAGCGGCTCAACAAAATTTTTCAGAAGCGCAATACGCTCTTGGGTATTTATATCAAGAAGGGTCAGGCGTTGGTCAAGATAATGCCGAAGCGGTGAAATGGTTTCGCAAAGCAGCAGAACAAGGGCATGTCAAAGCGCAAAACAGTCTGGCTCTTTGCTATTTAACAGGCGAAGGGGTTGCTAAGGATGACGTCGAGGCTGTAAAATGGTTTCGCAAAGCGGCTGAGCAGGGAAACGCGCAAGCTCAATACAATCTTGGCATTTGTTATACCAAGGGTATTGGCGTAACTCAAGATAAAACTGAAGGCTTGAAATGGCTTCGCAAAGCGGCGGATCAGGGAGACGAAGACGCCAGTAACGCTATAAAAGCGTTTTACATAGATTAATTCCCCTGTAACCCTATTCGTTCTGCGTTCCGCTAAAGAACTGCTCGCAAAGGGACAGGAATTCGAATTTCGTTTCGACTTTGGCAATAGAATTCCGGAAGTCGTGCGAGTTCGGCATACCGTCTGCGTACCGGCAGACGATTTTTCTCATGTTGACAACGGCGTCGCGTTCGTTGAGCGATTCGAGCGTCAGTTCAAAGTGCCGACGAACCAGTTCCAGACGGTTTGCGTCTGCAATTTCGGACTCAACCGTCAGCCCCATCGCGAGGGCGATGTTACGAAAAATCCAGGGCTTTCCCAGGCACCCGCGACCGATCATAATGCCGTCGACGGGATAGTTGTTCAGACGGTTGAGCGCGTCGTCGACCGTTCTAATATCGCCGTTGCCGACCAGAGGGATATTCTTCAAAACGGCTTTGACTTTTGCGATTTCGTCCCAGTTCGCCGTTCCGGAATAGCCCTGCGCCGCCGTTCGACCGTGAACGTAAACCGCCGCTGCGCCCGCCGATTCCGCCGCCTGAGCGACCTCGCAGGCGGTAATCCGATTCGGCTTCGTTCCCAGCCGCATTTTCACTGTAACAGGCGTTGGGGCGCACGCTTCTACCGTAAGACGAACAATCTTTTCAACCTGTTCGGGGAAATCGAGCAGATACGACCCGCTTTGAGATCGCTGCGCCACCGTCGGCGACGGACAGCCAAAGTTGATGTCGACAACAGAGACGTTCCAGATTTGCGCCAGAACCCGCCCGACTTCCGCCAGATTCTCCGGGACGTTGTCCCAAATCTGAACGGCGACCGGCCGCGTTTCCGTTGGAATTCCCCACAGCCGGGGCGGGGAATGACGCAGATTCTTTTCAATCTGAATAAAAGAGCGGGCGTTGACCATTTCGGTCGTCGTCAATCCGCACCCGCCGCACAGACGGATCATCTCCCGAAACGCATAGCCGCTAAACCCCGCCATGGGAGCCTGAATCAACGGCGTTTCAAGTTGAACGTTTCCTATTCTCATGACGTTTACGGGAGATTAAGCAGTCATTTCGCGCCCGATTGCAAATAGAATTGGGTACATTTGACAAGTTGGCGCCAACGAACTAAATAAGTACTATTCTGGCAATAACAGTCCGACACGGATACCACGGATGGGACGGATTCACACCGATTGTTTTTTCGTAACACTCAGCTATCATTATTAAATCTCAGGCTTATTAAATGCCAAGATTTAAATATAAAAAAACGAGCTTAAGTTAACCAATCGGTGAAAATCAGTTTAATCCGTCAAATCCGTGTGCGGACTGACCCAGTAAAAACATTGGGAATAAGCGTTACTTCGGCGGGAAAATACCGCAGTTTTCCTGAGCGCGGAGGAGAACTTCTTTCGCTTTCTTTCGGGCGTTGGCAGCTCCGGCGTCGAGAATTTCTCTAACTTCTTTCGGCTTCGACGCCCATTCCGCTCGACGTTCTCTCGCCGGGCCGAAGACCTTTTCCGCCGCGTCGGCGACAAGTCCTTTGACCATGCCGTAGCCGAATCCGCCTTTGGCGTAGATTTCCCGAAGCTCTGCGATTCCCTGCTCGTCGCCAAAAAGCTGGTACAGCTGGAACAGCGGGCATTCGTCCGGATTTTTCGGCTCTTCCATGGGTCGAGAGTCCGTTTGAATACGCATGATCTTCTTTCGCAGCTGCTTTTGCTCTTCAAAGACCTGAATCGTGTTGTTGTAACTCTTGGACATCTTCTGACCGTCCGTGCCGGGCACCTTGGCAGAGTTGTCTAAAACGTATCCTTTGGGCAGAACGAACGTCTCGCCAAAGAGATGGTTGAATCGGGCGGCGACGTCGCGGGCGACTTCTATATGCTGAAGCTGATCTTCCCCGACCGGAACGAGGTCGGAATCGTAGATGATAATATCAGCAGCCATCAAAATCGGGTAGTTGAACAGCCCTGCATCGGCGGTCAGACCGTTCGCCTTCTTTTCCTTGTAGGCGTGACAGCGTTCCAGCAGACCCATCGGCGTAACAGTCAGCAGCAGCCAGCACAGTTGGGACACTTCCGGAACTTCGGACTGAACGAACAGCGTCGCCTTGTTGGGATCCAGCCCCAAGGCGAGGAAGTCCAGAACGACGCCCAGCGTGTTCTCTTCCAAGACCGCCTTGTCGCGAATGGTCGTTAACGCGTGGAGGTTGGCGACGAAATAGTACGCCTGGTCTGGCGTGGACTGTAAATTGATAAACTGGCGAATCGCGCCAAAATAGTTGCCCCAATGTATCTTGCCGGTCGGCTGAATTCCTGATAAAACGCGCATGATTGATATATATAAGAAACGTCAGGCGGGATTGTTTAATGTAACACAGCGAGGAATCCGTCTGAATTCCTCGCCGTTGATTCCAACTGTGTGAATAAACTTTTGAATTAAATCAACAGGTCAGCGATATAAAAGCTGCCGTAGGTGTGAACGCGGCCTTTTTCGTGCAGTTCCGCCGCCCATTCTGGATAGTACTTGAGAAGCTCGCCCATCTTGACGGGTTTGCCGTCTCGAGTAACGTTGATCTGATCGACGTATTCCGTTCTCAAGCCGCCGCTGCGCCACAGAATTCGCGTCTGACCGGGCACGGCGCGCTGAAGAATCGCTTCCCATTCGGAATCCAGCCAAGCCGGGTTAAACGATGCCATCCAGTCCATGTGGTCAAGGAGAATAAAGCGGCTGATTTCGACGTCGTCGTGAGCTCGGAGGAACTGTTCAACAGATTGCGTGTAGGTTGTAACCTTGTCGACCAAACCGCCTTTCAACGCTTCAAAGTTTTCTTTTTTGAGGTAGTTCGGACAGCATTCCGGAGAATAATGCCCGTTGATGTAAACCTGCCAGAAGTAGTTTTCCTTAAACGGGAGTTTCGTCATGACGGCTTCCAGACAGTCTTCCGTAAACTTGACGATTCCGCCTTCGTACTGGCTTTCCACCTGATATCGCTGCGCGCGGGGAACGCCCAACATCGCCAGCGTCGTGTCGCGGTTCATGAGATACTTCATAATTCCGCTCCAGAATTTCTCTTTCAAGCCCTTGTCGAAGTAGATTTCCTTTTGCTGTTCAACCGTCTCCGCCTGTTCCAGCTCGTCAATAAGCGGACGAACCTTGATGATGTTGTCAATATAGAATTTAATCATCTGGGCGAACTGTCCGGACGTGCCGCGGAAATAGTACGGCTTTTTCTTTTTGAGGAAGTACTTTCTCTTTTTGTCCCAGAATTTAACCGACTCCATCGGCAGAATGGGACGCAAAACGTCGTGATAGATTTCCTTGAATTTGGGGTGCGTGCCCTCGCCGAAGATCTTCCAGAAATCGTCGTAGTCAAGCGCTTTGATACACGCTTTTTTCAGTTCGAGAACAGCGTTCTGACGGAAGTTCATGTCAACCGCGTAGACGTGGTTGGCGCCGCCGAGAACGTAGTCCAGCGAGTTGCAGCCGGCGCTGGTAATTACCATGACGTTGTCCGTCGGCTTGAGTTCCAGGGCGACCAGGTCTAACCGGGGGTCTTCCCAGCACGTATTGTAAACGAGGTTGTTGCCGTGAACGTAACTAAAAATTTTGCCGCTAAGCCATTCGGAAATAGACATTGATTTTTGATTTTGTTGAAAGTGGATAATAATGCTGACGCGTCTGACAGGTTTGAGAAAAACGTTTCTCAAGTCGTCAGCCAGACGTAAACTTATCTGAAATTACAAATCACCGATAATAATATATACGTATTGTACCGTTAATTGGTTTTTTGACAATCCCCCCGGTTTTTTTCTGCCGGTCTCTTGCAATCGGGCATATTCTATGTTATAATATTAGAAAATCGACAAGAAAACCCGTTTAATTTAACCCCATAAACCCTTTGACGATATTATGATACGCGTTACCTGTTCCGGCTGCAACGCCAGACTTAAATTACCAGACGAAATGATCGGCAGAAAATTCCGTTGCCCTCGCTGTAAAACGGTTCTGACCGCGCCGATTGATCTGGAAGGACCAGACGAAGACGAGCCGCAGACCGAACCCGCCGAAACCCCGGCGCCCGACGCCGGCATCGCGGCAATTCCCCGACTGGGCAAGCTCAACGCGAACGCCGTCTATTTCGTGGTCGGGGCGGAAAACCTCGTCGGACAATGGAAACTGGATACCGGCTGGCAGGTCAAGGGAACTCAGGGACTTCTCCCCGCCAAAGCGAACGCTCAGCTTATCCCGGCGTCCGGCAAGTTTTTGCTGATAGAAGCTCTTTGCGAACAGACGGATCAGGGAAAGAAGCTTAAGAAGCTGACCATCTACAAGCTCGGCCCGTCCGATGCCGCCAAACGCATTTCCGGGGAACCGACCGCGATTCTGGCTCTCATTACCGGGTACGGAACCCTGAGCAAAAACCAGAAGAACGCCGTCCTGGCGGCAATTAAAAACGTGTTCATGAGAGAAATCTGGGGCGGCGCGGAGAAAATCCGGGAATACCTCCTGGGCTTCGACTCGCACACGTCGACGATCGAAGAAGAGTAATTTTCAAATTTACAGTATTCCCCCTTACTAAAGTTTTTTGGAAAGGGGAGTGTGGGGGGAAGAACCTTTTTTTCAAAAAAGGTTTCCCCCTCATGTTATTTACCTTGAAAAAACTTCCCAAACAGGGAGCCAGCTTGCTGGCGACCGAAAGTTTTTTCAAGGCGGACGAAGTCCGCCAAAGAATTTTTAGCCGCAAAGAACGCAAAGTTCGCAAAGTAATTAATTGGCGTTACGCTTGCGTCGGGGAATGCGGCGGCTTGACGCCGCCTTGTCCAGCGACCCGCTAAACAGCTTGGATAAGCCCGGATCGCGGCAGTTCCCTGCCGCCAAAGATTTTTTAGCCGCAAAGAACGCAAAGTACGCAAAGAATCAATTGACGTTACGCTTTGCGGCGGAAGCCTCCAAAAATCTTCTGAACGTGGAAAGCCCCTCCGCCCCGCTGGTTCTCGGACGTTCCGTCCGCCAATATTTTTCTGGCCCGCACTCGTACTGCGACAAAACCGAAAATCTTACTGGATCGCGGACGTAAGTCCGCCAAAGAATTTTATCACAAAGAACACAAAGAACACATAGAACACATAGAACACATAGAACACAAATAAACGGAAGGCGGTAATGGAGCGAGCGTAGCGAACGGAATTACGCAGTTCGCCGAAGGCGAACCAAAACGACGAGAAGTGTTCATACCCAAACGATGAAGCCGAACCCCTCCCTTGGATGGACTCCGCCCTCGGAGTCCTTCTTGACGGCTTTGCCGTCAAGGAAAAAGCGAGAGTTCCGCTTACGCTTCCCTCTCGCACTCCGAAAGATGTCACAAATCAACGTGAATTCCCGGGGGCTTACGCGCCCCGGCTCGCCTGACGCATTGCGTAATTGCTAATTGACAATTGCTAATTCCCCTCTACTCCCTCAAGAACCCGTATTCGTAAACTTTGGGTTCGATTTGTTTTGCCAAATCTTTCAGGGCAGAACGCAACTTTCCAATCAGTTCGTTATACTTTTCGTCTGCGCTGCTGTTGTTCATCTTGCCCTTGTCGTTACGACCCTGGAAATACTCTTTGATGTCGTATAAAGAGGCGTTGACGTTGTATTTCGATTTAGCCGCTGACGCGTGATAATATCGCCACAACTCGCGACCTGCTTTTAAAACCGCCTTTGCCTCGCTGGAATACTTCAGCTTTACCTTTTTCGGCTTTTGAGCGGACGCGAACAACCCTCCGTCCGGACTTTCCGTCGCGATTTTTCCAGAAAGAAAATCCGTCATGAAATGCGACGCGAACGTATCTCTGGCGTCAACTTCCTGCTCTGAAAACGGAATCCAATGGTTGACTCCATGACTACACGATATTTTGTTTTGAGTATGAAATAACGTATAAATCAAACAGTCGGTTTGAAATTCGGCATCTGTTTTCCAGCCGTCGTTGGGAAACAAAAACTGATCACGATCATTAAGCCATGTTGCCTCAATACAAAGACGTGTAGCAAAATAAACACAAAACGGTATCATATTAGCTGCGGTAATCCAATTACCTTTAACTTGATTCAGATCATTTGGCGAAGGTTTTAGCGTTAGGAATACCCCATTATTATTCTGAAAATCTGAACCAAGATAACGACTATAAGCAAGATGTTCCCCTGTTTTGTCATAGAATTGGCGAATCCAATCCATAAGAAATCTTACATCATCATTAGAATAAATCGTTTTATTGTCAATAAAATCGCCTTTACTGTCATACACATCAGCAACAGTAGAAGTGAATATATCGCCTTTTAATTGCCAAATAAAAAAACCTATCGGGAATTTGCCTTTTACATTGTCAAAGGTGTCTGCTGGAACAAGGAAACACTTATTAAGCGTCCCCTTAAACGTTTCTCTGAACGCTTTGAAATTAGGCGCTTGAAGATGTTTCAAAGTTGAGAACTGCCCAACAACGCAGCCGGGTATTTCATCATAAATGCGTATAAGAAATAGTGCAAACAATTCGTTGACCGCCGCTCCAATGCGAGGTTTGTATTTCTTATTGAGAGGATGAGCTGCTACGCCTGCCTTATTATCTCCTGTCCCGGTTTTTGTTCTTGTAGTAGCAGCCTCCGCATACGGCGGGTTAATATAAATTACCAGCTTTTTCCGCTTCTTCGGGTCGGAAAGAATGTTCTTGAGGTCAGCAGGGACTTTGTCAGAATTGAAATCGTCTTTGAGAAAGTCAAACTGGAAAACGTGACTTTTGAGCAGGTTGGCTCCGTTGTCGATACGGTCGAACATGACGTCAACGTCTGCCTGGTCGAGCGTGGACGCCCAGATGTTGTATTTGTTGGTCAGACCGGCAAGCAGGTTGCCCGTTCCGGCGGCGCAGTCCCAGACGTAATACTCGTCCTGCCAGTTTTCGCCCAGAACGTCGGCAAGGTACTGCTGGGACAGTTCCACCCATTGCTGAGGCGTAAAGAACGAGCCTTTGCGCTCCCGGACGTCCTGCGGCGTGAGCAGGTCGCGTCGCTGAACGATATAGTCCCAGAACTCCTTTCGCGGCGGTCGGTTGTAGACGTTCCAGAATTCGCGGTACGCCTTTTGGTTGTCGCTAAACGCGATGGTAGACGTCAGTTTCAGCCCCATCTCGTCAACGCCGCGGTTCATTACGTAATGGTCGGAATGTAACAGGACGTTGAGCGAGTCTTTAATGCTTTCGTTGTCTTTCGACAGCAGGTCCGCCAGATAAAAGTCCGCGTCGAGAATGCCGTTCTTTTTGGCTTTGTCCCAATCGATGTCGATTGTCGGCTTAACGTGTTTGAGCCATTTCAGATAGATCGTCGTAAAGTTGTTTTTGGTGATGTTGATGCTCTGTACGCCGGATCGCCCGAGCTTGAAATTGGCTTTTATAAACTTGCAGAGCTGCGAGTCGTCCTCTCCAAAATGAAACAGGCGCGCGTTGTTTGCCAGGTCGATTTTTACCGTTCGATAAACCTGCTGGAATTCTTTGGTTTTATGGTCAGACGGCGTTACGTTCCAGTTGAAGTCATTTTGAACAAACACGCCGGCAATGGAAAGATACGGGATAAAAACGATTTTTTCAGCGTCGAACGCGCCCAAAAACAGCGGCGGCAGCCGATTCTCGTAAACGCGCGACTTGCCAATCGTGAGAATAAGCTGTACGAGCGATTCAAAGACGTCTTTTTTCGCGCCCTTTTTCGCTTCCGCCCAGAACAGGGACTGCACCTCGTACAAATCTTCGAAAAAGGTTTGCTGCTCGCCCTTTGTTTTTTCGGTAACTTTAGCAATGCAGAAGTCTATATTGCCGATAATTTTCGTGGTGTCGTAATCGCCGAAATAATCCTGCGCCACCTTGTTTTTCAGCTCTTCTTCACGAATATTGAGAGGATACGGACCGGAACCGCGCTGTGCTGACGTCTTTTTTGCCATTTTCGATATTTCCTGAAATTATTCTGTTTATAGTATTCTGTTTATACCGTTTCTTTGATTATAAATAAAAACCTCCTAACTGCCCAAGGGGCTGAGAGGAGGTGAAAAGAATGAAAAAAAGAAATCATCATTGCAATTCTGGTTTTGATTTTCTTAATCATTCTGACATATCTGGCTAGGTAAAACTAAGCCGACCGGTTGCCGGGAGCTCGAACCTCCCATTTGTTCCCATATTATACCACAAATAAAATCAAAGTGTGAAAAATTCTGAAAATATCTCTTGGATATTTTAATTTCATATTTGAATATGCGAAATAATAACAATCTGTTAATGTGGTTCCTCAAAAATACTTCGAGGATCAACAGGCAACCCTTGTCGATGAATATACGATGCAAAACGTTGTTGGATATTCGTAATGTATGGGGGTAGCAATCTTCCTATACGACAGTTTTTTAATACTTCCCAGTTGAATAATCTAAGGTTATCAAAAAGAAAAACAAAGTCCTGTTTATTGTATAGACACGTAACAACGCACTTTGAAGAACATTCTTTAACTCGATAATCATTTCTTTTACTAAAATAATTATTACGCTCCTCCTGTGGTATTACCTCACCCTCTATACAATATAAAACGATCTTGTCTTTTGGGTCGCTTTCTTCTTTGCCCTCTTCTTTAACTTCTTCTTGACACTTATTTTTTTGAATAGCGCTTCTATCCATCAAATCGCATTGTGCTCGAATATTCAATAAATAATGTATTTTTTTATCAGAAGGATCGTAATATTCAAAGAAATCTCCTGTACCAATAATCTCATTATTTAATTGTGATTTATTGATAAACTTTTCTGCTTGAATAACGCCTCTGATTTCATCGGAATTCCATTGTGATTTATCACTAACAAGATATTCATCTTTAAATTGAAATGGCGACATTCGTGATAAGAGATTTTTATTAATAATCTCACCCAAGTCAATGGATTTATTACCACCATCACTACCTAAATGCATCCATATAACTTTTGCCCAATCTGTATGATATCTTTGAAAATCATTAAAGAGCAGACTCTTTGCTTTCTGGTACTCTCTTTCCCATTCCTTCAGAACATACATTGACGAGTTAGATTTTATCCAATCAACAATTGCTCGAATCATGGAATCTTCTGCCTCTAATAATTCACTTTTGCGCTTGATAAAGACATTGGAATTTTCATCAAAAGGAATTCCTGCGTTCACTAATTTGTTAGCAATATCATCTGGTTCTTCATTGGTAAAAATAAAAATGGGACAATAATATTGGGATTTCATCTCTTTAATAAAAGAAATATTATTCTCATACATGTCTTCCATTACATCATCGGGGATTGCAATTCCTTTTCCACGATTGAGTGATTGTAAATTCCAATCCAAAATAACAAACGATATTCCTGTGTAGTGTTTTTGTTTTTCCTTACGGGGTAATTCGATTTCAGTTATGAACGGGATATATTTTTTACGCAGTTGGTCTAGAATCACGGTAATTCTATCAGTTTCATTCTCGCTGTCAATACAATCGTCAATGACCAGAGCAATGCCATTAAACAATCCCATCAAATACTCATCTGACATACTATTAACGTTTTGATTTTCAGCCATTTTTATTCTCCGTATTGAAATCTACAATAAAATTTGCACCTGGAAGAGCCTTTTTATTTGGATCCGTAATATAATCAATTGAAAACAAATGACGTTCCAATAGCTGCCTCGCAATATACAAGCCCAATCCGCGTCCAGCCTCGCCTTTTCCTGAATAAAAAGGTTCAAAGATATAAGGAACAATGCTATCGTCAATTCCTGGTCCATTGTCAGAAAAGATCATTTGTTTTTTGGTCCCATCAAAGACAATCTTGATTATCCGACTCTCATTTGAAGACAGTTTCAACCAAAAAACAGCATTATCCATTAAGTTGAGAATCGCTTGTAATAAAACGCCCTCTGTTGTCGTTGCGGTTAATGGAGAGCCGACTTCTTCGATCTGAAGCACAATGGATTCTTTAGAAAGAAGATTTTTATAAATGTTCACAACTTTGTCTGCCATTTCCCGAACGGGGATATTACGTCGTTTCCGCTTGGAAGACTTAAAAAGCAACTGGATATTCTTCATGTGCGACCAAACAAAAGTCAGATCGTCGAGAATAGTTCCCAGTTCTTTTAATACCAACTCCTTGTCTATTTCTTGAGCTTTATTTAAATCTTTAATAAGTGTTTGCAGATTTTGAATGATACTATTCAAAACCAACATAATATCATGAGAAGCAGTCTCAACCGAAAGCCCAACGCCGGCTAAATCTTCCGTTGTTTCAGCACGTTGAGTCAGGTAATCAAATTTGACCTGACAATCTTTCTCGAGCTGAGGCAATTGTTTAGTTGCTTGCGACTTGTCTGACGTCTCAATACTTTTTGCTAATTTTTCGAACCCCTTTTCAATTCTCTTGCCAGCAATAATTGCGTGCGCGTTCTGCTCATCTTTCTTTTTAAGATTAATGCGATATTCGTTATAATACTTATCATGTATGTATGCCAATATTGTTTGTATTAAAGCAATAAAATCACCGGTTACTCCCCCTGCATCAATCAGTCCCTCACGGTTGGTTTTATCCTTTAATTCAGGGTTAGTTAAACATGATATATTTATACATCCAACTAATTGGTCGTTACTAAAATAACTACCAGCAGAAGATGTGCCTCGCAGTTTATCTATTTGTAACCAATCGTCTTCTGGATCTCCATAGGGATAAACTCTAATACCATCACGATATAAATAAGTTCTATGCTCTTTAATCGTTTTCTTATCATCAGGTTCTAATTTAAAATGAGTTTCTACATCTTTAGAAATATCAAAAATGTAAAACGAAAAACCAAAAGAACCACATCGTTCAATTCTTTGTTGAAACAACTCTGGTAGTTGTTCTGTTAGATTGCCGAACCTTTCCCTGAACGCTTTTTTTGCCATTATATCAGGAGATAGCAAATCAATACTTTGAGAAGTCCCATTAAAATTGAATTTATAGGTCATCTTCTCTGCGTCAAATTCTCCATCTGTAATTTTTATGACAGCATTATTATCAATAAGAGTTTCTAACTTTTTTCGCTTATCATCTGTAATATTTAAGCGTTCATTATCACGATAAAAATAAACCTCAAAATCTTCGTGTTTGCTAAAAAAGGATTGTAACCTTAAAATATCAGAAGCAACGCCATTGACGCTTTGTTCTCCCCATGGCATTTTCAAATCGGAGATTTCAATAATTGTTCCGTGAGAATCTCGCTGATATGTTTGCGAACCTAATGATATCGGTCGTTTTATAAGTGTTTCTGGGGTCCGTGTGCCATATTCTACACTGATTTCGTTAAGAAATTTATCATCAAAATCTTCATCATACTCTGAAAAGTCATATCTTATTATATGTTCTTGAGAATCGGATTCGGATCGGGTATAGATAGTAATCTCTTTTCCCAGTTTAAGCATTGCAAAACGCCCAATGCCCTTTTCCCCTTGAAGAACTCGTCCTTTCTTTGTCCTTGTCGTTGATTCATTCTTTTTTTTGTTTTTCTTTTCAGGTGTGGCGGGATTAAGCCAATGGTCGCGAATGATCTCCTTTGTCATACCAGTTCCATTGTCTTCAATGATAATTTTGGATGTGTCATTTGAATTTAAATTTTCATCAAAATTGACAAACGTAACTTTTACCCAATCGGCGTCGGCATCGTAGGAGTTCTTAATAAGTTCGACAAGAGCGATTCTTTCATTTTTGATAAGCTGGTCTCCCAACATTGTCAATAATCGAGCGTAAGGACGAATTTTCAGCTGTTTCATATTATTTATTTCCTTCCAACTACGATAAATTCTTCATTGTAAACTTTACGTCCATCCCCATTAGTTGTAAATTGACCAAATTTATCACGATAAGGGGTCAGAATTTTAAAACTGATTTTGCGCTTTGTAACGCTAACCTCAGAGAACCCTGTATTTAACATGGATTCAACCAAATGTTTGGCGTTATCGATTCTTACGCCTTTGTATTCCGTGTTGCCAATAACAAACACCGCCATTCCTTTTTTAGACAAAATGCAATGGGCCTTTTGAGTAACCTGCTGCATGTCCATGAAATACTTAGCTACTGAACGCGCCTTTGACTTGAAGCACTTTCGCAGCTGTTCGACGATTTCTGTTCCTGTACTGTTTAATTGCTTCAATACAGAATCAAAATCATACACATGATATAAACTGCCAATAGTTCCTTTTCTGAATTTTTTATAATCGTCAGTATAATCCAGCCAAAGCGTTGACAATTGATGTAAATCGGCATACTCATACGATGTAACATAAGGCGGACTGGTAATAATCATATCCATCTTAGGAACATGTAAAGAATCATCTAAAAAATTAGCCGTATGAATTTCAGTCTTTGCAGAACCGGAGAAAACTAATCCGTCGCAGGCTGAAAACATCATTTTGCACTGACTCTCAAAAGCAGTTAAAACGTCTAATGGCTGTTTATTGGGATCCAATTGCGGTTTGATGGATTTCGCCAGCCATTTAGACGTTGATTTCAATATGTTAGAAAAAGCGCACAAGAAGAAAAGCCGATAATCGCTATTGGACGGAGTAACCTCTTGAATAGCGACTTTTAAACGATACAACTCGTTATAATGATTCCTGTCATACCAGTATGCCAGTCTTTCATTAGCATTTTCAAATTGGTCTTTAATATGAATTCCAGAAGCAATATCTATAATTTGAGAATAATAACGTTGTAATCTTCTTTGCTGATATGTGCGACTTTTGGTTTTAGCAATCAATGTTGCGACAGGGTTAATATCACAACCCCAAAAATTAATATTGTTCCACTTCGCTTCAAAAGCCGTTGTACCACACCCGCAGAAAAAATCGGCAATAGTATGAACTTTAACGCCATTTTCTCTTCCATACTTAATTGCTTTGTCAGTAATAAAAGCGGGGAATTTTGCTGGATAAGCGTGAATCCTATGCATCTTTTGTTCCCGTTGTGAACCAATATTCCAAAAACTATCTACAGGAATAGTTTCAAAATCATAATTATAAACATTATGTCTTGTTATTTGTTTCATGTTTTTGGATTTCTGTAATATAAATGTTTTTTGTATTAATTATATAATTGTATATACAATACGATTTCAATAAAGTTCTTTTGATGAAACTAGAAAAAAACAAATAATCAATAGGAATACACGCATATTCCTAAATAACGTTCTAAATTGCTTAGAACGCTCAATCTATACATACATTATACTTATTTTTTATTAAAAAACAACCTTTTTCCCTATCAGCGCGAAAAAGATCTAAAAGATTTACTAATCAGATACTATTAGAAAGAAATATTGGCTAATCAGAATATACGTATATAAATGTATCAAAATAGCAGATATAAATCACTTCTGGCAAAGAAACTAAGCGAATTTGCTATAATCTTAACTTATTCACTTTCTATAATCTTTTCAATTCCACAAAATCGCGTAGTACCACGAAAAAATCTATTTCGCCGCAAATTGCCATTCCGGCACGGGTTGCCCTGCCAGTTCTGGCGGCCAGAGGATTTTGGAAGCGCGTCGAGTAC